>CAYXGO010000019.1:0-12054 GCA_964464575.1 uncultured Pseudomonas sp.
AGCCCGCGCAGCATAAGCTGCCATTTCCGCCTTGCCGCGCAGGTGCTCGAACAGCTGCAATTCCCAGGCCTGCTTATTAAAGCCGCCGAGGGTGCGTTCTACCTCAAAGCAAAATAGGTGGGGTTCGGCGTTATACGCAATGCGCCAGTTATGCACGAGAGCTTGTTCGCGGCTGCGCAGCAAACGCGTTGACGGCACTCCGTCGCCCTTGGCACCGTTCACTTTGCAATGGCTAGGTTGCAGGTTCCAGAGGTCATTGTTAAGCCAAATACTGAACGGCAAAACATGATCCATGGCTAGGGTCTTCGCGGTTAGTGGGCGATCACTCCAGACACAATATAACGGCTCCACGGCGGTAAATATCTTGCGTGGGTAGTATTGTTCACGGTCTATTTCTGGACGTTGCAACAGCAGTTCCATCACGTGGCCAATTTTTACCCCGTTCAGTGTTACGCCAAAACGCGCCACCAGCTCCGCCCAGCGCAACAACAACGAGTCACGCACCCAATAGCCGGTCAGGCAGAACTCGCGCCACAGCTCGGCATCAACATGTACGCTGCGGGTTAGTTTGTCGTAACTGAACATGGTGCCGTCATCGGCATAGGTGACTGGGCCGGATACGATGGTGCTGGCAATTTTACTCAGGGTTTTGCTGAGCAATTTCTTGCTGCTTTCCGGCAGCCTGCCGCGCTTCCATTCCAACATGAATAGGCTGATGAGTTGGGGCTCTCGGTTAGACTGGTGTCGTACACGAGCATCGGCAATCAACGCAGCGAGCGGCTCACGAAAAGCGAGTCGATGCTTACCAGAAGCCTCGCCCTGCATCTGCGGAATCAACTGCGGGTTAGCCACCAACGGCCAGTAATACAACAACCATTGCTCAGCGATTTTTTGCAGCGGCACGGCCACTTGCTCGGTTGGCAGCCAAGTGACCGCGCGGTCGTCCTTGTCAGCCAAATCACACAAGGCTCGCAGCAGCGCCAGCTTGTAGGTGGCCACTTTCTTGTCGTTGCGCAGCACCGATTCAATACGATCCAGTGGCTGCCCCAAACTCGCCCGCTTCACAAACAGCAGCGTGGTCCAGCGCGTTTCGGCGCGACCCATGGCGTCGTCATTATGGTATTCAGTGATGCAGTCTAGGCCCAAGCGGGCGCAGAGCAGTTTTAGTTGCTCGGCCTGCAGGGTCTCGAACAGGCGGCCCTTGGGGTCGCGCTGCGCCACCACGTCGGGGCGTGCCGCGGGGATAGACAGCAGCATGCGGCCATGATCTTTGAGTAATTTGCGCAGCGTGATCAGCGCATCGAACAGCTGACTATGGGGGATATGCATCAGCACTGCGGAGCATACTATGCCGTCAAAACTGCCGGGGTAAAAATCAATCGGATCGGGCAGGCCACCCGCAAGTAAACGACCCTGTAACATGGGATAGGCGGCAATGGCGCGTTCGCGCAGGCCATCCGAAGGCTCTACACCGTAGGCGTTAAAACCAAGTTCGAGCAGCTTACGCAAGTCACGGCCAGAGCCGGCGCCGACATCGAGTATTCGTGCGCCTGGCCAGAAGCTGGCCTGAAAATAGTCGCTTACACCGCCACTGACCTGCTCGTACGCTTGGAACACCTGCTCGGCGTTGGCGTTGTAATAATCAAGCGTTGGCTGGTCGCCCACGGGAAAAATCGCGTCACTTGATGCGATGTTGCTTAAATTCGTGTCATTTGACTTGTTTTTTCCATTCACTTGACTGGTTTCCGTGTCAGTTGATGCGTTTTTAACTTGATATGCGTCATTTGACGCTGTTTTGTGTTGCTTTCATGTCATTTGACTGTTTTACCTGCCATTTAACAGTCAGTTGACGCTATTTCATGCTTAATTCGCGTCATTTGACGTGTTTTTGCGGGTTTTTAATGTCAAATGACATGGTTTTTCTATTTATTCGTGTCATCTGACGCGATTCGGATAACTTTAATGTCATCTGACTCGATTCAGCCAGGTTTCATGTCAAATGACTAGATTAGCGCCGTTTTCGTGTCACTTAACTGTATTCCGCTTATTTTCGTGTCATATGACTATATTTGCCCAGATTTCATGTCATTTGACTATTTTCTGCTTATTTTCGTGTCATATGACGCGATTCGGCCAGCTTTCATGTCAAATGAATGGATTAGCCTCGCTTTCGCGTCACCTGACTGTATTCCGCTTATTTTCATGTCATTTGACTGTATTAATCTCGTTTTCGTGTCACTTGACTTTGTTCTGCTCGTTTTCGTGTCACTTGACTGGATTAAGCCAGCTTTCATGTCAAATGACTTGATTACCCTGATTTTCGTGTCATTTGACTCGATTCAGCCAGTTTTCATGTCATCTGACTGGATTCACCCCGTTTTCGTGTCACTTGACTGTGTTCTGCCTATTTCCGCGTCATTTGACGCGATTCAGCCAGATTTCATGTCAACTGACTAGATTTAACCAGCTTTCGCGTCACCTGACTGTATTTTGCTTATTTTCATGTCAAATGACGCGATCTCATCTAAAAAAGTGTCACATGACGCGCTTTAATTAAATTTCATGTCACTTGACACGATTTCACCCTAGCACAGGCCACGACCGCTTGCGTCGCGTCATCCGCTCATCTTGGTGTACGACATCCACCAGCCCTAACAGCGGAATTCTCGTATTGTGATGATTAGCTATACTTGTACCGAATTAGCCCTTTCAATGCCAGCATCATCTTTGTATGCTCCACCCATACAGCGCACCTGTTTAGAGTTTTACCATCCCCACTAATTGTCAATTGACAACTCCACGACAAAGGACTATCGTGTGGCTAAACGAAAACGTCATCCTCACAAAGATATTGAACGAGTTCTTATTCTTGCTGAGGAGCATTCTTGGCGCATCGTTCCGGCTAGCGGAAGCGCTCATTGCTGGGGACGACTGTTGTGCCCAAATGGTGAAAAAAATGACATGTGTCGTTGTGGCGAGTTTTGCACCATTTCGATTTGGAGCACACCGAGAAGCCCAGAGAATCACGCTAACCAAATACGAAGAGCTATCCAAAAGTGTATATTAGCAGGCGAACCCAATGAAAAATTATGAATTCAGCCTACGATATGACGTGTCAGCGTGTCAGCTGAGCATCGACCAAATAGACGACAAACTCTTTGAGGGTGGTTGCGATGATGCGCTGATCCGCCATGGTCGCAAGCATGAAGTGATCGTGCAATTTACACGCGTTGCACCAGCAGCCAACACAGCGCTGGAGCAAGCCCATCAACAAGTGCAGGCTGCGTTACCTGGCACACGGTTGCTCGAAGCCCAGCCAGACTATGTTGGGCCCACCGATATCGCACAAATTTATAATGTTTCGCGTCAGCGCGTGCAATCATTAATGCATACCAAAGCGGCTGGTGTTCATGCCATGACGAGCGTTGGCAATACTCAGATATTTCGGCTTGGAATGATCATTGATGAATTTGCTAATTTTGGTATGCGAATAAATAACGACGCCCTTCACGAAGCGGCTCTTGCAGCAATGCGGCTGAATCGCGCCATCAACTAACGCACTAAACCTAGGGGCTTACCATGCTTACCCTCATCAACCAGCTCAAAGCGTATTTCGACAAAGACGACCTGACCTACCGTGAGGTGGAAGATGACATGTTGCTGCTCGGTTTCAGTGACGACGACGGTAATCCGGTACAAGTGCAGGTCACCGCATTTGAGGGTAGCGATTATCAGTGCGTGAAGTTTGCCTCACGCTATGTATTCAACTTAAGCGATTTGCCAGAACACGCGCAGCCTGAGCAGGTACTGCGCTTTTTGCTGGCCTTCAATGCTTATGCGCGCTTCGGCGCCGCCATGCTGATTGAGGGCGATGAGGTTTGCTACGACTACACCTTGATGCTCGGCCCCAACGGTATTAGTGAAGATGACTATTACCGCCACATTGAAGCGCTGCTGCACTACACCTATGTGTTGCGCAATGACCTCGCCATGCTGATTGACCCTGACGAGCCCGAGGCACCACCCTATTTTTCATAACCGCCGCTAGAGCTTTAAGCTGTGTTCGCTGATGTTATCTGCTATACCTATAACAGCACGCGCCGCAAGCGCAGGCTAATATAACGATAATAACAAGGAGATCATGATGGGCTTAATTGCATTTTTGTTGGTCGGTTTAATCGCTGGTTGGTTGGCTGGTAAAGTCATCAAAGGTGGCGGTATGGGCCTGATCGGCAACATGGTGGTAGGCGTAGTTGGCGCTTATATTGGCGGCTTTTTGTTTGGTTTACTCGGCTTGCAATCGACTGGCGGCATGATTGGTAGCATCATTGTTGCCACCGTCGGTGCTATTGTGCTGCTCTGGTTCGTGGGCATGCTCAAGAAGAAATAATCCACGCACAAAAAACGGGCCGCAAAGGCCCGTTTTTATTTAAACCCCTTAAGGGGCTGGCAGTTACCAGATATCATCAATGGTGCAGGCTTGCTCTTCGTCATAGAGTGGTTGACGATCTTCGGTGACCACCACAAAATGCAAGTTGAATGAGTCAATGTCTGCATAATCAACCAGGTAATCACCATACAAACTACAGGCCAATTCAAAATGGTCAGCACGTAGGTCATCAATCATAACTTTCAGTGCGTCAGCAGCGACCGCATCACTCACCAACATACCCATGGCCATCATCATGCCAAGTGTAGGTCGGTCAATAGCCACATTCATGGCAATGACCCGCAGCCCTTCTTCATCGAAAGTGCCAGCTTGCGATTTCACTTCTTCAGCAAAAGCCGCATTAACCTCATCGATGTAGCTTTGCTCTGGAAAGTTAGCTTGCGCCACGGCTGCGGTATTTAGCAGCAACCCGACCAATAATCCCAACGCCCATTTCGCCGTGCTCATAATTCCCCCAATTCACAGGTGTCAGCGGCGTTATACCATACCTGTCCATCGGCTGATGTCAGCGTAATACGTGTGGTAAATGCCGTCGTTGCCGAAAATAATGGCAAATATTCGCTTAAGAACTGGCAACTAAAGTACTCGTGCTCAAAACCCATCGACGTACTGATTTCCCGTCGTTCCTCAATGGATAAGTTAGCATCCATCTCTAACTGCAGTGCCATGCTCATGGTTTTAGTTGCCTCATCAGCACCCACAACCATACTCAAATAGCGCAGACCACCCGCGTCATAGCCGGTTTCTAAGGCAACTTCTTCGGCCATAAACGCATTCATAGCCGCCAGTCTGTCGGCATCGGGAAAGCTGTCATCGGCTAGACTACTAAAACTAGCGCTAGCGAACAGCGCACCGGCAAACCAATAGTTAAATGTCATAAAATATCCTGAGTTAAACCCTAAATGCTGCGTGCATAAGCTGCTGCTCGATCTTGCGAATACCAAGCTGCTTGGCAAGTAACGGCCAATTTTGAACTGCTGCTGATACTTCCGCAATAATGCTAGTCGCTTTTTGCGGCGAAAGCCGAAAATAATGTGCGACTGAACGCACTAGTTCCAGATCTAGGCGATTATCCGCTTCATTTATGTTCAAATTCAGCCCAGCGCCCTGTGGATTCGCGTTCAGATCATAAGCTTTCGACAATCGCCAACCGCCATCACCATAAATAAAGCCGTGATTACGCAGGTGGTCATCGGTGTTAGACACCAACACATTGAACACTATACGTCGCCACAATTGCTGCAAATCAGCGTCACTGTTCGCGCCAAAATTGATCAGAAATTGCGCCAACTCAAGGTAGCTTGCACCCACCTGACCATCATAGTATCCGAGTAACGTCATTGCTGAGGCAAAATGCAAACGCTGCTCGCCATGCCGATCAAAGCGCTGCGTTAAAAAAGTATGGTGATTCGTGCCAAACTGTTGCACATCACTTGGAGCCATATCAATGCCAGCATTTAACGCCAGTTGATGGACCAGAAACTCCCACATGCCAACGTCGTTATCGTCATATCGGCTAGGAAATTTGGCCAGCCATAGCTGCTTACCATTGAGCACTGACGCTTTCGGTCGCGCACCGCCTAATGATGAGCCCGGAGCAATGAGTAGCGATAGCCAATGCAGATATTCTGGGTCAGTTAAATCGCTAGCTCGCTCAATCTGCCACACTGCTGCCTCGAGCTCGCGCAAATGCGTCAGAGGGGGAGCGGCAAAGGTCGGGTCATTATCCAGAAACGCCAAACTCCGCGGTGTCTTGAAACGCAAGGCACCCATTCGGTGGATATCATGCACGCCTAACAGATAATCGGTTTCCATTAACGTGCGACGTGGTCGGCCCTGTTGTAATGCTTGTGCCGCCTCGCGTCGTTGCATCAGTAATCGACCCCATCTGTCGGGGCAAGAGTCCAGAAAAATACGGAAGTTCTTATCACTGTCATCGTTATATTGGGTGCCCGCGAACAGCTGCAAACGTGGGTCTATTGCCAAGGCATAAGGAGATTCTAACCACGCTAATTCGTAGCTGAAACTGAAGACTTCTTTACCTCGAATTTGATCGGCATTTAAGCTGCCAATAAGGGTGGTCTGTTCGAGGTTAGCCCAGTCGGCATAAACGTCAATATTACGAGTCATGGTTAGCATTCCTTGCTGATTTTTTGAGTAGCTCGATATCACGTAACTTGCGCCCGAATTCGTCGTCTTTGGCTACTAACGCCAAATCACCGGCTAGACCTAGAATTGATAACACCACCATGTAGTGACCCATGGATACCGTCGGGTCACCGGCGAAGATCTTACGGAGGGTGGGCCGAGACAAACCGGAACGTTGCGCCAAAAGCGTTTGAGAGATCTTTCTGCGTTTCAGTGCCAACAGCATATTCTCCCCCAGTAGCCGTAAATACTGTTGGTCTTTCGGGAAAACAATGGCTGATCGACGTTCGCTCATGAAACTATAATTTCCACTATTTGTTAATTTGGAAATTATAGTTTCAATACGGCTTCTTGTCAAAGCTAAGGGTAAAGCTAAGGGGCAGGCACTTAAGCAGGATTCATGCTGCTATTTCTTGCAAGCAAGACTTTCCTCATACACCACATCACCACCTTCTTGGCTTAAGGTGATTTTGTAGCCGACTTCTTTGACATCGTTGTAGCGCTTGTTCATGGCCGCTAAAAAGTCGCAAGCGGCTGTTTGGTGGCTGCTGCTGATTTCCGCCACTGCGCTGGCAACGGCAGTGCTATCAAGATCGCTACGCAAACTATAAGCCACCGACATATTCAGTCGCTGTTGATGGGCAATGCCACGCATCAGCATTTGCGTTGGCTTAATGCCGGCGGGGCTAAACTCCGCTGCGGCTAACTCAGTTTGCTTATCGCGATTGTAATCTTTGATATAAGTTTTGCTGGGAAAGCGGGCTTCAGCGGCAGCACTGAATAACAGCGCGACGGCGGCGACAGTAAGAGCTAAACGCATAAACAGTCCTTCTAATTTTGGTAAAACATTCTCTCACAGCACTGTAGTATAAATTGCATTGGTTGCCACGTCTGCATGATAAATAGGGCAGTCAATTGTCCAATTTATGGTCATCATCAATTATCGCAATAATTCTCTCTTGGCATTGTCGTGCCACAGATTTAAGAACAGTATTTTATGCTCTTGTCCTTCATGCACCGTCTTCAGCCAAACAAAAGGTGATGGGCCGGCCAGCTCTTCCAGCAGCGATTGGAAGGATGGATTGGCCAATTTGTTGCTGTACAGGTGATCGCGCAGTTGCCGTGCCAAATTGGCGGGTACCAATTGCGGGTGGCCAATCAGCCGATTATTCAAATCCTTCATAAACGAGTACACCGCATTATCAACGGTGAAGGTCGCTATGGGTGGATCAAGCGCCGCAAAGCCGCCATTGGTCTGCAGGTACATCACCAGCCGCCGCTTGGTGTAGTGGGGCATGGTAAAACCGAGATAGTTTTCGCGCAGGTTAAAGTTGAAGTCATAGGTGTATGGCGGGTGGGTTTCTTGGCTACGATCGCTGGCGATGATCTGCACGCCGCGCGCACCGCTAAACAGCTGCCGCAGCAGCCGATACTCTTCTTTATCAATCACATTGTCGGCAATCATAGCGTTCCAAAGATCCATCTCTTGCACCGAGGTTTTCAGCACGTTAGGGCCTTTTTCGGCGCCGTATTTGAGCTTGGAATAGGTGACCACCGGAACCGACACCTGTTGCAATGGCGCAAAACCCTGATAATCCAGCGCTACCAAGGGCTCCATCGGCAACTTTTTGCTATCACGCTCTCGTTGTTGCTTGGCTCGCTCGCTATCAACTGGGCGCAGAAAGCGGAACGAATAATCCGGCAAGGGTTCGGTTCCTTCAGCCCGCATAAAGCTCGATTGCTGTATAGCGTCCACCGTAAAATTGCGCACTAGGTCTTTGTCAGCTTGTTCGGTCAGTGTGCGTTCTATGGCCAAGCCACGACTAATAGGCTGCTTCATCAGCATGCTTTTGGTATCTGGTTCGTACGCCGGTAAATAAGCGTGGCCAATGTGCTGGCCAAGATGCCAGACCATGGCTTGGTAGCCATCATCGCTATTCAGTGCCGCTAGTAGGTGCTGTGGATCAGCCTGCGGGTGTTGCCACAAATACGGCGCCAGCTCGGCAGAGATAGCCTTACCGTTTTTGGACAGTACGTACTCCACGTTATTCCACTCTGCTTGCGCTACGTAATTGCGATAGGTGAAGCTATTGCCGGTATCGGTATTGGTCACCCGAAAATCGGCGGGGCCTTGGTATAGGCGTGTGAGCAGGTCATACTCATCCACGCTAATTTGTTGGTCCCGCAACATGGCTACGACCAAGTCGTTCAGATTTACTTTCTCAACATACGCGTAGGTCTTTTCTATCTGCGCCAATTCATCGGCCAAATAGCCCGGTAACTGCAATTCAGGCAGTGCGGCCTCTTGCTCGGCGGTTAGTGCGGGGATAACAAACTCAACCTGGCAACCGGGTTCTAATTCAATACGAATAGCACCATTTTGGGCTTGCTCATCGAACACCACACGCTGCACCGTGCCGAATACTTTGCCAGGCATCAACAAGCCTTTGTTGCGTAAGGGTTCGCGCCGCTGCTCTTCGGCTGTTAGCTTAGCAAGCCCGCGCGGTGACAGGCACACCATCATGAGTGTTTTATAAGGGCTCTCGGCCCCCAAAAAGACTCGCCGAATCACTCCACGCATGGAGCCATCCAGATCCGTATAGCCCCAAGCCTTTCGGGAATTGTCGCCAAAGAACGCCGCTTGCATGCTAACTGCCTGCCCCTTAAATTCTTCTAAGAAGCGGCCATCAATGATCTCTGGCGCCCAGGTTTTTACATCGGTGTCGGTGAAATCCGTCGCCTGCATTGCTCCGCTCAGCATTAAGGCGGTCATGATTGCTAACATGATGCTCTCTCCGTTTTGGCTAACAACGAAATAATTGCTTATTTTTTGCACGACTTTCGTTCGTTGTACAGTATTTTTAGCATCACTTGGCTTTTGCCTGCGACTGCTATTTAATAATGGGCATATAGCCCATCTCACCACGGTATTTTTTACATGGAAATTTTTATCGCTGTACTGTTCTTTGCCTTCAGCACCACCATCACACCAGGCCCGAATAACGTCATGATCATGTCGTCGGGGGTGAATTATGGGGTGAAACAGAGCATGCCGCACTACCTCGGCATCTGCTTGGGCTTCCCGCTGATGGTGTTGCTGGTGGGTTTGGGCTTTGGCGTGGTTTTCGACCGCTACCCCAACCTACATCAGCTGATCAAAGTGCTCGGTGTAGTGTATTTGTTGTGGTTGGCGTGGCATATCGCCAGTGCCGAGCCGAAGGCAATTGAGAAGGGCGAGCGCAAGCCGCTGACGTTTTTTCAAGCGGCGTTGTTTCAGTGGATCAACGCCAAAGCCTGGGTGATGGCATCCGGTGCGGTTGCCGCCTTTACTACGGTCAACGGCAACGCCTTGGTGGAAGTATTTGCCATTACCTTGGCGTTCTTGCTGGTGGCGTTTCCGTGCGTGGGGCTGTGGCTGGTGTTCGGGTCACTGTTACGCAAAGTGCTCACCAACACGGTCATGCAGCGCGCCTTTAATATCACCATGGGGCTGATACTGGTAGCGTCCATTATTCCCGTGCTGGTGGACTTATGGCAGTTCTATACCGCGCCTAGCCTCTAAACACCCAAGCCGTGGCGGTAGAGCATCCATACCGCCATGGCGATCATCATCAGGTTTTCGGTCAGCGACACAAAACCCAATGGCACCTTGGTGGCACCGCCTACGCAGGCGCATTTCAGTTGCCGTTTATCGATATACACCGCTTTGAATACCGACATCGCACCGATACCACCAATGAACAAAGCGATGGGTATCGACAGCCAATTGAACAAACCACCCAGCATCAACACCCCGGCTAAGCCTTCGGCGTAAGGGTATATATAGCCGTAGGGTACCCAGCGTTTGGCCAGCAAGTCGTAGTTTAAAAACATGGTGGAAAAACTCTCAACATCCTGCAGTTTCAGCAGCGCCAGCACCACCATCGATAACGCGATAAACCATTCGCCAGCCTGCACCGATAGCAACGTGCCAAACAGGCTGTAATTCAGCACCAAAGCGCTCAACGCGGTCAGCGCAAACAACACCGCAACCGGCCGATATGTAGTGGCGTTCGGGTCTGCCACCGCTAAGCCTAAGTGCTTGCGGGTCGCCTCGTAGCCGCCAATGCGCTCACCATCAATAAACACCTGTGGGGTGGTTTTGACGTCATGCTTGGCTTTGAAGGCGTTGGTCTGTTCGCTGTTCGATAAATGCTGGTCGTCTACCTGATAGCCCTTAGAACGTAGCAGATGCAGGGTTTTTAGCCCATACGGACATTGGTGATCGGGCGTCATCATGCGGTAGAGCACCGCGGTTTTTGTTGCTTGGCTCATGGTTGATCTCCTGTACTTGTTATTGACGCGGAGAAGTTTAAACTCTGTACTATGGTACGGAGTCAAGAGGTGATGATGTTTACTATCGGAAAACTTGCGGCAAGCGCATCTGTCGGCGTTGAAACGGTGCGCTATTATCAGCGCCAAGGATTACTACCAACGCCATCGCCGCAAGGCGCGGTGCGCCACTATAACCACGATCATCTGCGCCAATTGGTGTTTATTAAACGGGCCCAAGCCGCCGGCTTTGCGCTGAAAGAAATTAAGCTGCTGCTCGACATGGATGCCTCACAAGATCATGCGCAAGCGCGGCAACTGGCGTTAACGCGGCTGCACGCCATTGATCAGCAATTGGAGCAATTACAGAGCGCACAAGCAGCCTTAAAAAAGCTCGCCCACGCCTGTGAGCATAGCACAAATCAGCCCTGCCCGATTATTGCTGCATTTATTGATGGCCCCTGAGATCGCGTTTTGATGATTCCGCAACCTCAGCCATCACCATCCAGATACTCGGTGATCGCCTCTAAAAACGGGGTGCCGTAGCGCTCGAGTTTCTTCGCACCCACCCCGGTGACGCTGAGTAGTGCATCGCCGTTGGTGGGGTAGCGAATGCACATTTCCACCAGCGTGGTGTCATTGAACACCACAAATGGCGGTACTTCTTCAGCATCAGCCAGCTGTTTGCGCAGGGTGCGCAGGCGGCGGAACAGTACTTTGTCGTAATCGCCGCGATCAGCCACGCGGGGTTTGCTGACCACCAAGTTGATGCGCGGCTCAGCCAGCTGCAAGGCAATTTCACTGCGCAGCACTGGGCGCGCCTCGGCGGTCAATTGCAACACCCCATATTGCTGCACGTTTTGTACCACCAGGCCGCGATGTATCAGTTGCCGAATCACCGCCAACCAATAATCGTGGCTGCGCTCAGTGCCAATACCGTAAGTGCTGAGCTTCTCATGGCCGTACTCGGTAATGCGCTGGGATTTGGAGCCGCGCAACACATCAATGACATGATTGGCACCAAAACGCTGGCCCACCCGGTAAATACAGCTCAGTACTTTTTGCGCATCTTCGGTGCCATCGTATTGGCGTGGCGGGTCCAGGCAAATATCGCAGTTCTTGCAGGGCTCACTGCGATACTCGTT
>CAYXGO010000019.1:12154-14101 GCA_964464575.1 uncultured Pseudomonas sp.
CGTACGTTGGGTTTATTGATGCCCATGCCAAAGGCTACGGTTGCTACGACTACGTCTAAGTCATCGCGGACAAAACGCCGCAGCACGCTCTCACGAGTTTCATGGTCTAGCCCAGCATGATAGGCCGCGACCCGAATGCCGTCGCCGGCCAGCCGGTCAGCGAGTTCATCGACGCGCTTGCGGCTACCGCAATAAACGATCCCCGAAGCGCCGCGTTGGCGGCTAATGTAATCGCGCAGCTGTTTCTGCGGTTTGAATTTCTCTTCCACCACATAGCGAATATTGGGGCGGTCAAACGAGCCCTTGTAGATAATCGGTTGCCGTAATTGCAGCCGCTCGACAATATCAGCTTCGGTGGCCATATCGGCGGTCGCGGTGAGCGCCATAAATGGCACCTGTGGTAACGCCGCGCGTAACTGCCCCAGCTGGCCATATTCCGGGCGGAAGTCATGACCCCATTGCGAAATACAATGGGCCTCATCAATCGCCACCAAAGCCACCTGCCATTGCTGCAAATTACGCATAAAAAACGAGGTTAAAGCGCGCTCTGGGCTGACATACAGCAAGCGAATGGTGCCTTGATGCAGATCGTGCATGGCTTGGGCACTGACTTCGGCCGTCAAACCATTGTGCAGTGCCGCGGCAGCAACCCCCATGGCTTGCAGCGCTTCCACTTGATCTTGCATGAGCGAGATCAGCGGCGAAATAACCACAGTCAAACCTTCAGATACCAACGCCGGCAATTGATAACACAACGATTTACCACCACCGGTTGGCATCAGTACCAAGGCGTCATGGCCACCGCGTACGGCTTCAATCACCTGCTGTTGGCCTTCACGGAATACCGTGTAACCAAACACATCGGCAAGAACTTTGGACAGCGCGGGGTTAGACAAAGGTAGTGCTCCAATTGACCGCATAATGGAATGGCTCTATTGTATGCATCCCTGCTCCGAAGCACCACCGCCAATGGCCAATTTACGCAATGACTGACACCGCTATCCGCACCCGACACGGAGTGCTTTTTGCAATTGCTGCCTACACCATTTGGGGTGTGGCACCTATTTATTTCAAGCTTTTAGCGGCTGTTCCGGCGGCTGAAATCTTAAGCCATCGCATTATTTGGTCGTTCATTTTGGTGTTTGGCTTAATTCTACTGACCAGCCGCTTAGAGCGCCTCAAGCCAATTTTGCGCCATCGCCCGACCATGTTGAAGCTGGCGCTGGCTACAGTGTTACTGGGCGGTAACTGGTTCTTATTTATTTGGGCAGTGAATGCCGACCGTATTCTCGATGCCAGCTTGGGTTACTACATTAACCCACTGCTGAATGTGGCGATTGGCATGGCCTTTTTCGGTGAGCGTATGCGCCGCATGCAGTGGGTCGCTATTGCTATGGCAGTGACCGGGGTGATGGTGCAGATCGTGAGTTTTGGCGAGGTGCCGTGGATAGCGCTGGTGCTGGCGACCAGTTTCTCGGTGTACGGCGGCATTCGTAAGCGGTTACCGGTGGATTCGATTACCGGGCTATGGCTAGAAACGCTGATTTTGCTGCCGATTGTGCTGATTTACATGCTGTTCTTCGCCAATTCCATGGCCGCCGACATGAGCCAAAACAGCTGGTCGCTGAATCTGTTGCTGATTGCCGCCGGTGTTGTCACCACGGTACCGTTGCTGTGCTTTACTGCCGCTGCACAGCGTATTCGCTACTCTACCTTGGGCTTCTTTCAATACATTGGCCCCAGCTTGATGTTTGTGGTGGCAGTGTGGCTATACAACGAGCCGCTGGCCTTCGACAAGCTGGTAACCTTTGGCATTATTTGGGCGGCCTTAGCGCTCTATAGCATCGACACCATTATTTTTCAGAGCCGATCTAAGCGCGCATAAGCCACCACCAGCCACTTGCTGCCCAAGCCGAATTCATCAAAGTTAATTTGAATGCGGCTTTG
>CAYXGO010000020.1:0-13593 GCA_964464575.1 uncultured Pseudomonas sp.
GAGGCTCAAGCCATCAGGTATGGGCGCTACCTGCCCGCTTGGCACATAAACATGGCTGGCGTAACCACCACCGCTGAGCAAGGCGCAAACGCGGTCACCCATGGCAAGGTGCTGCACTGAAGTGCCGCAACCAACCACGATACCCGACACTTCCAAGCCAATAATCGAGCTACTGCCCGGAGGTGCAGGATATAACCCAGCCAACTGCAACACATCAGCGCGATTCACTCCAGCATAATGCACTGCAATTTGCACCTCATCAGCAGCCAGTGGCGGCAGCTCCAGTGCCTGTTGGCGTAACTCGCCGTTGTCATGATGCAAAGCGAACATGCTGCTCATGGTAGCTCCGTTCAAGGGTTATGCGGTCAAGCGACCACGCTGGTAATCACCAATGGCTTGTTCAATTTCTTGCTGAGTATTCATCACAAACGGACCGTATTGCGCAATCGGCTCATTGATCGGTTGGCCAGCTAAAACGATCACACCAGCGGCCTCATCACTGCTCAACTCTAACGTACCCGTTGCCGCTAAGCGCAACAATTCACCGCGCTGCACAGTCGCACCATTAACTCGCACCGAGCCCTGATACACGTAAGCTAAACGACAACCTTGCCCAGCGCTGGCAATACCCACTGGCGCACCGGCTTGCAGGCGCGCGTCGAGCATCAAAAACTGTTGTCCGGGTTGTTGTACGGGGCCTTTCTGAGCGGCAAACTCACCACCAATCACGCGCACCAGTGAGGTGCCAAACTGCACCTCAGGAATAGTATTTTGCGGATAGTCAGCCCACTCTGCGGGGCTCATTTTCTCCGCTGCCGGCAGGTTGATCCACAGCTGAAAGCCCCACATCAGGCCATCTTCTTGTTTCGGCATTTCGGCATGAATAATGCCTCGCGCGGCTTTCATCCATTGCGCCCCACCGGCCTCAACCACGCCGGTATTACCGACCGAATCATTATGCTCCATGCGACCAGCCAGCATGTAGGTAAGCGTCACAAAACCGCGGTGCGGGTGTGGCGGAAAGCCGGCAATATAATCGTTAGGATTATCGGAACGAAATTCATCCAACATCAAAAATGGATCTTGATAACGCAAGCTCGGCTGATTGATGATCCGCGTTAACTTAACGCCGGCACCGTCTTGGGCCGGCATGCCCCGATGCCGGGTTAAAATGATCTCACTCATAATACTGCTCCACGCCCATGCGGCGCATCAAAATCTAGTTGTGGGCCAACTGGGACAATCCCAGTTGGATTAATCATACGGTGACTGGCGTAGTAATGGGTCTTAATATGATCCATTACCACGGTTTCAGCAATGCCCGGGTACTGATAGAGCGCGCGGGTATAAGCTGATAAATTTGGATAATCACTAATCCGTTGGCGATTGGTCTTAAAGTGCGAATAGTACACCGCGTCAAATCGAATTAAGGTGGTAAACAAGCGCCAGTCGGCCTCGGTGACTTGATCACCGGCAATAAATGCCTGCTGACTGAGCACTTCTTCAAGCCGATCAAGCTCAGCAAACAGCTCAGCAAACGCCTCTTCATAAGGCTCTTTACTGGTCGCAAAGCCGCATTTGTAGACGCCGTTGTTAATCCGATGATAGACCCGCTCATTGACTGCATCAATTTGCTCAACCAATGCCGCCGGATAAAAATCGAGGTTGTTGCCGGTCAGCTCATTAAAGCAACTGTTGAACATCCGAATGATGTCCGCGGACTCGTTACTGACGACCGTCTGTAACTTTTTGTCCCACAGCACAGGTACGGTGACGCGCCCGCTATAATTGGCATCCGCCTTGGTATACAACTGATGCAAATAATCCAAACCATACAGGCCATCATTGAGCGGTGCGGCGGCAAACTCCCAGCCATTCTCCAACATTAACGGGTCAACCACCGATACCGTGATATGCGGCTCTAGGCCTTTTAAGCGGCGAAAAATTAGCGTACGGTGCGCCCATGGGCAGGCATAGGATACATACAAATGATAACGCCCGCTCTCCGCCGCAAAGCGCGCCCGACTAGCCGCCTCGATGTGGTTACGAAACTGAGCCTCACTGCGCTCAAAGCGACCGCCAGTGCTGTCAGTGTCATACCATTTATCGTGCCATTTGCCGTCAACCAGTAAACCCATGGTGTTGTCTCCTTGCGTTGATAAACACTGAGTATATACGTGATCAAATCGAATAAAGATTGCCAAACTACGGATGTTTAATTCTAAAAAATCGAATTATTGACGGGCGTTTTGGATCAGCGACCTCGCTACCTCGGCACTCAGGCGATCGGCATCTTGTTGCAACAACGCGTGCAACTGATCGAATTGATCCAGTAACGGCTGATTGGATTGATTAAGCAGTACCTCTATCTCGGTCACTAAACGCTCGACGGTAACCTCGGCTTGTACCAACTCCGGTACCAACCGACGCCCTGCTAGTAAGTTGGGTAGACTAAAAAAGGCAGCTTTAAATAAGCGTTTAATAATCACGTAACTCAGCCAACTGAAGCGATAAGCAACTACCATGGGCCGTTTTATCAGCATGGCTTCAAGGGTCACGGTACCCGAGGTTAGCAGAACTGCATCGGCAGCTGCCATTACCGTTCTCGCCTGCCCGTTTACAACCTGAATCGCTAGATTGGGCGCGTAACGCTGCTGCAATTGTTGAAACTGCTGGGCACGTGCTGGCGAAATCATCGGCGCAATAAAACGCCAATCGGCATGTCGCTCAGCAAGTCGACTTGCCGCTTGTAAAAACAGCGGTGCCAAACGCTGTAACTCTCCACTGCGGCTACCGGGCAATAGTGCAATCAGCCGCTGCTCATGATTCAAGCTCAACTGCAACTGCTGGCGGGCGGCATCACGATCACTTTGCCGCGGAATACTGTCCGCTAGGGGGTGGCCAACAAAAGTCGCAGCAAGCTGGTGTTGATCATAAAAAGCTTTCTCAAACGGCAGTAAACAGAGCACATGATCAACCGCCTGCTTAATACCGTGAATGCGCCCCTGACGCCACGCCCAAACTGATGGGCTGACATAATGCATAGTGGGAATACCAACTGCTTTTAAGCGCTTGGCAATGGGTAGGTTAAAATCGGGTGCATCAATACCAATATAAACCGCCGGCGGCTGCTCAATGAACCGCTTAATGACGCTACGCCGATGGCGCAAAAGCCGCGGTAAATGGCGCAGTACTTCGGCGAGACCCATCACCGCTAGGTCATCCATGGGCAGCAAGCTATAAAAGTCCTGTGCCTCCATCAGCGGGCCGCCCACACCAACAAACTCGGCGTTAGGAAAATGCTGTTTTAATTCTCTGATCAGCCCAGCACCAAGTAAATCACCGGAGTGTTCGCCGGCGACCAGAGCAATGGTAATGGCTTGATGATGCTGTGTCACGGCTACCGAATAATTCCGCGTGAGCTGTTTTGAATGAAATGTATCAACGGCTGGAGCTCTGCAGCATTGAGCTCGCTCATTTTGGCCACTGCCTCAGCAACCGTGAGCCCTTGCCGATACAGAATCTTGAAGGCGCGTTTAATGGTGGTAATTTGCTCGGCGCTAAAACCACGCCGCTTTAACCCTTCACTATTAATCGTGCGCGGCACCGCATTGTGCCCTTGCGCCATGATGTAAGGCGGAATGTCTTGTACCACCACGGAATTAACCGCAGTAAAGGCGTGAGCACCAATCCGGCAGAACTGATGAACCCCGGTAAAACCACCTAAAATAGCCCAGTCACCAACATGCACGTGCCCTGCTAAGGTGGTGTTATTGGCTAAGATAACATGGTCACCAACCACACAATCGTGCGCTACATGCACATATGCCATCAGCAAATTATCACTGCCGATACGCGTTATGCCTTGGTCTTGCACGGTGCCGCGATGAATGGTGACAAATTCACGAATGATATTGTTATCGCCGATGATCAGTTGTGTCGGCTCACCCTTGAATTTTTTATCTTGGCAATCTTCACCCACCGAAGAAAACTGGAAAATACGGTTATTACGCCCGAGTACCGTTGGACCACGCAGCACCACATGAGGGCCGATGACACACTGGTCGCCAATCACTACATCGGCACCAATAATGCTATAGGCTCCAATTTCTACGTCGCGCCCAATTTGCGCGGATGGGTCAATGATTGCAGTCGAATGAATCACTTAAACTTCTCGTCTTGCACAAATAATATCAGCGCTACAGGCCAACTCGCCATCCACTTCAGCGCGCCCAGAAAATACCCAAATACCCCGCCGCTCTTTGACAAAGGTGACATGCAAATGCATGGTATCACCTGGCAACACTTGCCGCTTAAAGCGCGCATTATCAACCCCAGCAAACAAGTACAGGTCATTCACACCCGGATCACTACTGGTGATTTTAAACCCTAATAGACCAGCTGCTTGTGCCAGCGCTTCAAGGATCAGTACGCCCGGAAAAATAGGCTTCTCCGGGAAGTGGCCGGTAAAAATAGGCTCGTTAACGGTGACGTTTTTTATCGCGTGAATGCTAGTTTTGGCGTCACAAGCCACCACTTTATCAACCAACAAAAATGGGTAACGGTGCGGTAGTAATCGCAATACTTCCTTGATATCAAAAGCGCCTTGGTCGTTAGCCACGCGAAATCTCCAGATTAATCGTTATGAGTCATTTGTTTTTCAAGTTGTTTCACCCGTTGGAACAACTCGTCTAATTGCCGATAGCGCGCACCATTTCGACGCCACTCTCGTTGCGGTGCTGCCGGTATTCCAGATGCATAAGCGCCGGCTTCGGTGATCTCTTTGATGACCATCGAGAAGCCACTAATTTGCACATCATCGCATATGCTGATGTGACCATTAATAGCACTAGCACCGCCGATCAAACAGCGCTTGCCAATTCGGCAACTACCCGCCAGTACAGTACAGCCGGCAATAGCAGTATCTTCGTCAATAAAGACATTGTGTGCAATCTGGCACTGGTTATCAATAATCACACCGTGACTAATCACGGTGTCATCCAAGGCGCCGCGGTCAATGGTGGTACTCGCACCAATGTCAACGCGATCACCAATAATCACGCGGCCTAGCTGCGGAATTTTGATCCATTTACCTGATTCATTGGCCCAGCCAAAGCCATCTGCACCAATCACCGTGCCACTGTGAACTAGGCAGTGTTCACCTATCACGCACTGATGATAAACCACGACATGTTGCCACAGTTTGGTATTGGAACCAATCTGCACCCCTTCGCCAAGGTAGCAGCCTACACCAATCATCACGTTATCGCCCAGCACCACGTTGTCAGCAATCACTGTATTGGCGCCGATATGGACATTATTGCCAAGGCGAACATTAGCGCCCATACGCACACTGGTATCAATACCTTGCGCTGGATTTGGGGTGGTATCTAGCAACTGTGATACCCGAGCAAAGCCGGCATAGGGATTATTCACCCGTAGCGCAGCGAGGTGCTCTGGCACGGCTACGTTGGGGGCAACAATGATAGCACTGGCGCGGGTTGTATCTACTTGCGCTCGGTATTTTTCATTGGCCAGAAATGCAATTTGCCCCAGCTTAGCCGAGGCAAGTGTGGCGACCGCGGTGATGGTCAACGAACCATCACCGACCACCTCAGCGCCGATTTCATCTGCCAGCTGCTGTAGGCTAAATGTCTGCATGGTATTAGTTACCTGCTTTCAACTTAGTGATCAGCTGCTGTGACAGGTCAATCGCTTCAGCAGCAAAAATGACTGTGGTGGCATCTAATACCACATCAAAACCTTGGGCTTTTGCCAACGCTTCAGCTTCACGAGCAATTTTTGCTAACACTTGATTACGCTCTTGTTGCATATAACGCTGAGCATCTTCATTAAAAGCTTGGCCTTTCAGTTTATAAGTGGCTTCTAACACTTCCATTTTACGCTGAATCTCTAACTTTTCACGGTTAGACAGGGTCGCTTGATCGCGTTGGAACTCTTCACCGAGTTTCGTCATTTGCTCTTCAAGTGAACGCAGTTCGTCGTTCTGAGCTTTCATTTTTTCTTGCACAGTGCTTTCAATCATCTGCGTTTCAGGCAGGTTTTGAAACACTACTTGAAAATTAACCACACCAATTTTTTGCTGTGCTTCAGCACTGTTAGCAAAAACGCTAACTGATAATAAAGCGACTACTGCGACTGATTTCAACAATGTATTCACGCTAAACTCCTTTGCTTTCGCGATATAAAATAATAATTAAAAACTGGTTCCAAAATTGAAACTAAAGGTTTGTGTACGATCGCCATCTTCGCTTTTCAGCGGTCGACCGAATGAGAATGTCAGTGGCCCCATTGGCGACAACCATTGCAATGCAATACCGGCCGACGCTCTGAAGTTACCTGGCGAACTATAATCTTCTAACGGGAATGAGCCTGGTGCTAAGCTCAGATTACGATAGTTATCGTATCGGAACTCAGTATCCCAAACCGTACCCACATCAACGTAAAAACTACTGCGTACCGAATTTTTTGATTCATCTTTAATCAATGGTGTCGGGAAGATCAGCTCAAAGCCACCGACAAACATGGCATTACCACCGACCGAGAATTGACTCACAGCCAGAGTGTCTGCACCCGGTCCAGCTGGCAGACCACTCGGTATACCGTCAAAGCCTGGCACGCTTGGCGTTTCTACTGGGTAGCGGTAAATAGCGCGCGGGCCGATAGCATTGGCTTCAAAACCACGTAAGTTCTGATTACCACCAACGCGGAAATTCTCATAAAACGGGAACAAATACTCGTTGCCGCGTGAATCTTTTCCATAACCATTACCATAGCCAAGCTTAAAGCGTGACGCAAAAACCCAATCATGCGCATCGGTAATGGGCCAGAAATGTTTAAAATCATAACTTAAACGGAAATAGTTGACATCGCTCATTGGCGCTGTGACATCAAATAACACGCTATTCGACGAACCAGCCGTTGGAAATACCCCACGATTAAGGGTGACACGGCTCCAACCAAAGCTAGCCTCGAAAATGTCGAAAGCCACCCCGTTGTTCGGATTTTGTTGATCGATATAAGGGCGATAAAATTGGCGAATCTGCTCATAGCCTTCAACGTCAGTGATTTCCTCATTCCGATAAGCTAAACCAAAGCTTAAACTAGTTACTTCGTTAATCGGGAACTGAACGTTAGACTGCAAACCGTATTGCTTTTTGTTGTAGCGGATCAAGTTATCCTGCTTACCCGCATCAAACTCACTCAAATACACTGAACCCGATAAGTTCACTCCGTCTCGGGTGAAATAACGCTCAAGGAAGCTAAAACTCAAATCCCGGCTATAGCGGTTGGTGTTAATATTTAGAGCTGCACGGTTACCCGTACCTAAAAAGTTATCTTGCGTAATACCAGCACCAATCTGTAAACCAGAATAATCGCCGTAGCCGAAGGTGAAGTTAAACGAGCCCGACGGCTGCTCTTTCACCACATATTCTACGTTTACACGGTCATCCTGACCCGGCACCCGCTCCGTCGTGTGTTCAACCGTCTCAAAAAAGCCTAAACGCTCAAGACGGACCTTACTTTGCTCCAGTGCATCTTCGTTGAGTGGGGCTCCCTCAAGCTGACGCATTTCACGCCGTAATACTTCATCTTGAGTCGCATTATTCCCCACAAAGGTAATACGATTCACATAAATACGTTTACCTGGGTTTACCGAGTAAGTCAGATCGACTTCATTGGTATCTTCTATAATCGTTGGAAACGCAGTGACTTCTGGATAGGCATAACCAAAGCGACCATACAATTTGGCAATATACTCTTCGCGCGCGGTAACGTCAGCAGCGGAGTACTGAGTACCAGCGCTTTGCTTAATCAAGCGTTCAATGATTTCTTCCTGACCGCGTAAATCACCAATCACTTTGGTTTCACGAACCGTGAATACTTCGCCTTCATTAACGTTAATTGTTACGTAAACGCCGCGGCGATCGGGTGTCATGGTGACTTGCACTGATTCAATCGCGAAAGTTAAATAGCCACGGTCTTTATAAAATGATTCGAGGCTTTCCAGGTCACCAGATAATTGCGATTTTTGATAGCGTGTTTGACCTAAAATATTCCACCACGGCAAATCGTCTTTCAGTTCCAGTTGTCCTAAAATTTCTTCGTCACTGAACTTAGTATTACCGACGATGTTGATCTGCTGAATTTCAGCTGATTCACCCTCTTCGAACTCGATCTTCAAACGCACACGATTACGCGGTTGTTTCACCACCGATACCGACACATCGGCATTGTATTTGCCGATAGAGTGATAAAAATCTTCCAGGCCAGTTTCGATTTGCGCAATGATGGTCAGGTCAAGTGGTTCACCTTCGACAATGCCTTGATCGGTTAATGATTCAACCAATTGCTCGTCTTTTAATTCTTTATTACCGTCAAAATCGATAGCACTGATGGTCGGCCGCTCAGACACTTCAAAGACTAGGGTCGAGCCCTCGCGCTTCACCACCACATTATTAAAATGGGTTGAAGAATACAGCGAACGGATGCTTTGACGAATTTGCGTTTCGTCAATGGTGTCTCCAACGCGCACCGGAATGTAGGTTAACGCAGCACCAAGAGCTACGCGCTGCAAGCCGCGAATACGAATATCTTCTACCACAAAACTTTCTGCACTGATGGCGGCCGGCATAACCACTGCCGCCATCAATGCACTTAAAAACAGCTTCTTTAACGTCATTCTGTGCAACTTAATTGTTTATTGTTTATGTGAACTCACTGCGTGAGACGAAGTACGTCATTGCTAATTGCAATCGCCATAAGCGCAAAGATCAGTAGGCCACCAATGCGGTAACAAATATCCTGCACACGGTCCGAGACAGCTCGTCTACGAATACCTTCAATGGTTAAAAACACCAAATGTCCACCATCTAATATCGGTAATGGTAACAGATTTATGATGCCGAGATTAACACTGATAAGCGCGAGAAACCCTAAAAAATACACCAATCCGTAACTTGCCGAAGCACCAGCCCCTTCCGCAATAGCCACCGGGCCACTTAATTGGTTTACTGAGACAATGCCGGTGAGTAGTTTGCCAATCATTTTGACACTCAACACCATCAATTCCCACGTGCGTTCAGTACCCTTTTGCAAACTTTCTACTAAGCCATAACGCTGCTCGAACTGATACTGTTCCGGGTATGGCTCCACATAAGGCACCACACCTAAGAAACCACGTTGCCCATCGCTGCCCTCTTGGCTACCTATAGTGACCTGCTTAATCACTGTTTGCTGATTGCGCTGCAGTTCCAATTCCATGGTTCGCTGCGGGTTAGCGATAATAACATCCCTGATTTGAGACCATTCAGTGACGAGAGTTCCATCTATAGCAATAATTTTGTCACCAACTTGCAAGCCAGCGGCTGCCGCTGGCGATTTCTCTGCAATCTCCACCAGTTCAGTGGTAGCTTGCGGACGGTAAGGGAATAAGCCCAAGTCGACAAAAGTCGGCTGTTGCTGCTGTCCAATGCGCCAGTCACTAATATCGAACTGGTAGGTCTGTTCACGTTGCGTCGTATCACGTACCGTGACGCTTGCAGTCTGTGCGCCTACGGCACCAGCGAACGCCAGGTTGACCTGCTGCCAATCTTCAGTGGTATCACCATTAATGGCGATGATTTCGCTACCGACCGCAATACCGGCGCGAGCAGCGACTGAATTTTCGCTGACGCTGCCGATAATTGGCTTCACCGATGGCACGCCAATAATAAACATCGCCCACAGCACCACAATGGCGAGTATAAAGTTTGCCAACGGGCCGGCGGCAACAATAGCCGCACGTTTTTTAACCGACTGCGCATTAAAGCTGCGAGGATAGTCCTCAGCGCTGACTTCGTCGACGCGGCTGTCGAGCATCCGTACGTAGCCACCGAGTGGAATTGCGCCAACCTGATAATAGGTGCCGTCAACGGCCTGACGCTGCCAAATCGGCTTGCCGAAGCCAACCGAGAATGTCAGTACTTGAACACCACAACGGCGCGCTACCCAAAAGTGGCCAAACTCGTGAATGGTGACCAGAATACCGAGCGTGACAATAAACGCCGCTAGTGACCATAAAATATCTAACATAATTGATACCGCGCTACCTGTTGTTGCGCCAAGCGGCGCGTTTCTTCATCTAGTGACACAATCGCCGCCAGAGAGTTCAGTGTGGTGGGTGAAATTGCTGTTAACACCTCGGCGCAAACGCTATGAATATCAGTAAACTTGATTTGCCCAGCCAAAAACGCCGCCACTGCCACCTCATTAGCTGCATTTAAACCGGTGGTTGCCCACTGCCCTTGCCAGCACGCATCAATCGCCAGCTGCAGGCAGGGATAGCGTTGCTGGTCAACAGCACTAAAGGTTAACGCGCTCAACTGGGTAAAGTCTAACGGCGCAACACCGGCGTTGATGCGCTGCGGATAACTCAAACCATAGGCGATGGGTGTACGCATATCTGGCTGGCCCAATTGCGCCACCACCGAACCATCATTGAATTGCACCATGGAATGCACCACGCTTTGCGGGTGCAGTAACACCTTGAGCTGCGCGGGCTGACAATTAAACAGCCAGCGCGCTTCAATATATTCCAAGCCCTTGTTCAGCATGGTGGCGGAATCAACCGAGATCTTTTGCCCCATCGACCAATTAGGGTGTGCACATGCGGCCGCAGGGGTTTGCTGCGCTAGTTCAGCTAAAGGTAACTGGCGAAAAGGTCCACCCGAGCCGGTCAGCAAAATCTGTTCAACGCCGGCAGCAGATAAATCAGCGCGGCCCAATTGCTGTTGCACCTGCGCTGGCAAACATTGAAAAATAGCATTGTGTTCACTATCAATGGGCAGCAGTTGCGCGCCAGATTCAGCTACTGCATCAATAAATAATTGCCCTGACATCACCAAGGCTTCTTTATTCGCTAATAGCACCCGTTTTCCGGCGTGCACCGCAGCCATAGTCGGCATCAATCCGGCAGCGCCAACAATCGCCGCCATCACGCAATCGACTTCACTGGCACTGGAAATATCGACCAGTGCTTGGGCACCGCTCAACACCAAAATACCCGAACCTTTACCGAGCAGTTGCTGTAATTGTTGCGCAGCCAACTCGCACTGCATCACTGCATAACGCGGCTGGTAACGCAGGCACAGCTCATGCATGAGGCCGACATTGGTGTTAGCACTAATGGCATAAAGCTGAAACCGCTCAGGATGAGCAGCCATGACTTTGAGGGTGTTCAAACCAATTGAGCCAGTCGCACCTAAAACTGTCACCCGTTGTGGTACTACCAGAGGCTCAACGATCACGCTAGCAACCATAGATAAGATACAGTGAATACCGGCAACGCCGCAGTCAGGCTATCAATGCGGTCAAGCACGCCGCCATGGCCAGGTAGCAGTGAGCCGCTGTCTTTCACCCCAGCACAGCGTTTAAACATACTCTCACTGAGATCGCCAAACACCGATGCCACCACAGTTAATAACCCGGTAAGGTAATAGCCGTTAAACTGATCAGCAGGTACTTTGACCCAATGACTCACCACCATCATCACCACGAAGGCTAAGGCAATGCCGCCAATGAGACCTTCCATGGTTTTACCCGGACTTACCGCTGGCATTAATTTGTTGCGACCATAGCGCACACCAGCAAAGAATGCGCCGACATCAGCCGCCCACACCAAAAGCAGTACAAACAACACAGCAAAGCCGCCAAATACGGTACTGTCAGAATAATTGAGGCTGCGCACCGCTAATAAACCAACCCAAGCTGGAATCAGGGTTAAATAACCAAATACCCCAACAATTGAGCGGGTACGCGACCACAAACGTCGACTATTCGGATACTTCAGCGTCAATAAAGTCGCCACAACCCACCAGCCGAAGCCAATCATGACGAACGCGTAATAAATAGGATGTAGCTGACTATCACGCCAAATCTGATCGACCGGAACCAGATAGATGAGCACCCCGAGAATCAGCGCCACTGAAGTGGTATAGGCTAATTTACTAGCGAGTCGACGTAATCCCATCAGTGGTGCCCATTCCCAAGCACCCGCGGTGATCACCACCAAAATAGCCAGCGAAAATGCCTCGAGGGAAATAGCGAAAACGCAGTAAAGAGCCAGCGGAATAAGTATCAGTGCAGTTATAAGACGTTGTTTTAGCAAAGTTATTCCTCAGCTGTTACATCAGTATCGAGAATCGCTTGCTGAATTTGCTCACTGGTTAAACCAAAGCGCCGCTCGCGACAACTAAAGTCAGCAATAGCTGCGGCAAATTCACGATCATTAAAGTCAGGCCATAATACTTGGCTGAAATAAAATTCAGCATAAGCCAATTGCCATAATAAAAAGTTACTAATGCGATGCTCGCCACCAGTACGAATCAACAAATCAGGCGCCGGCTGATCGGCCAGTTGCATGCACTCACCGAGCGTTTTTTCAGTCACTGCGTCACTGTGCAGTTGCCCTGCAGCGACGCGTTCAGCCAACTGTCGGGCGGCTTGGCTAATATCCCAGCGACCACCATAGTTGGCGGCAATATTTAGCTGCAATGCGGTATTCTCAGCAGTTAATTGCTCAGCCTCGCGAATACGCTGTTGCAAACGCTCAGAGAAACCACTCACGTCACCGATAATCCGCAACCGTACATTATGTTTATGCAGTTTCTTTACTTCACGCTTAAGAACGGTGAAGAACAGCTCCATAAGCACTGATACTTCTTGCTCAGGGCGTTTCCAATTTTCACTACTAAAGGCAAATAAGGTCAATGCCTCAATGCCGCGTTTACGACAAAAAGCCACTGCTGCACGAACCGCCTCGGCGCCTGCTTTATGCCCGTAAGTTCGCGGTTTACCGCGCAGCTGCGCCCAACGACCGTTGCCGTCCATGATGATAGCCACATGACGTGGCATGCGAATTTCCCTGTGATCCGTACTTGTCATTGTGATTGCCATATAAAAAAATACGCCGTGTGAGTATACCTGACACGGCGCGTTGTACCAATGAAGGTGTAAGCGATTGCTTAAACTTCCATCAGTTCTTTTTCTTTTTCAGCAAGTAACTGATCAATTTTGGAAACATACAGATCAGTCATTTTTTGAATATCATCCGCAGCACGACGTTCATCATCTTCGGAGATTTCTTTTTCTTTCAGCAGCTCTTTAAGATCACTGTTGGCATCGCGGCGCACATTACGCACGGCAACGCGGCCCTGCTCTGCTTCAGCACGCACTACTTTAACCAAGTCGCGCCGACGCTCTTCGGTCAAAGGTGGCAATGGTACACGAATCACGGTACCGGCCGACGACGGATTTAAGCCTAAATCAGCGGTTAAAATCGCTTTCTCGACCGCTGGGCTTGCTGATTTATCAAACACTGTGATAGCAAGCGTACGTGAATCTTCAATGGTCACGTTGGCAATTTGTCGTAATGGCGTATCGCTGCCATAGTACGACACCATCACACCATCAAGAATACTTGGGTGGGCACGACCAGTACGCACTTTAGAAATTTGCGTGCGTAATGCTTCAACGCTCTTTTCCATTCGTTGTTTACAGTCTTGCTTAATCTCGTTTATCACGTTGTTTTCC
>CAYXGO010000021.1:0-2275 GCA_964464575.1 uncultured Pseudomonas sp.
ACCGGCGGAAAAATTAACGTTAGGCAAGGCATTCAGCGCATCTTCGAGATGCAGTGCCGCACGCTGCTCAAGTTGCTCAGCGCTCAGCGCCGATACGCTAGTAGGTGCTTCGTTAATAGTAATGCTACGAAAGCTGCCCTGAATAGTGATACGTTCAATTGCACGCTCATCGGCGGTCGCTTCAGGTTGTGCGTGAGCAATTGGCGTCAGGGTTAAAATAGTGGCGCCTAAGCACCAAGAAATACGTGAAAACATGGATCATTTCCTTTAAAAAGCTCAGAAATAATCCGGTCGGGCAGGTCTAAAAATGGAGTGTAAGCTACCATCCCTACGCCAGTATTAACCGGATCAGGTGCAAAGGGTTTGCAGATGCATCTCAGCCGTGACCTATTGGTCGTGGCACCCCTTGGTAATGCCCGCGCAGTATATCAGCTCATAGGCGGAATAGAAATATTGGTAGGTTTACAAGTACGCCAGGGCGTCGCCATACAGCTGCGCGAGTGGCAAACCTTGGGCATGAAAGCTATCGCGTACCACTCGCACCATGGCAAAGCGGCCAGCGACATACACATCGGCTTCAGCGAGATCAGTTTGTTCCGCCAGTACCGCTAAATGCACCAAGCCTTTTGCACCGTGCCAACCATCGCTGGCATGCTCAACCACTGGCCGATAGGAGAAGTTGCTGTACTGCTCAGCTAACTGCATTAAGCGCTCATGGGCATACAGATCGGCTTCGCTGCGCACGCCCCAATACAGTGTGATTGGCTGGGTTTTAGCGGCGGCCAAATGGGACTGTAAAATCGACCAGGTGTACGAGAAACCAGTACCGCCAGCGACTAATATCACCGGCCGCACACTATCGCCACGCCACCATGCGGCACCGAGCGGCGCTTCAATGGTTAAGCACTGCCGCTGTTGCACCTGCTGAATTACTTCATAGGCATAAGGATTGTCGACGGTGGCGCCAATATGTAGCTCAAACTGGTGCTGGCGACCCGCCGCGCTGGCAATCGAAAACGGCCGCTTATCCTGCTCACTCATGACCACCTGTAAATAACTGCCGGCACGAATAGATAGCGCTTCCGGCAGGTCTAATACCAGCCGGTAGACCATAGGAGTAAGGTGTTCACAGACACTCACGTGGCACTGCAGTTGTTTCATGATGGCGGTTTATCCTGGCTAAAAATGGCTAATTCATCCCATAACGCATCAACGCGCTGTTGCACGCTGCTATCCATAACAATGGGTACGCCCCATTCACGGTCGGTTTCACCTGGCCATTTATTGGTGGCATCCATACCCATCTTCGAGCCTAAGCCCGACACCGGTGAGGCGAAATCCAGATAATCGATGGGGGTATTAGCGATCATGGTGGTGTCGCGCATTGGGTCCATACGGGTGGTCATAGCCCAAATCACGTCTTTCCAATCACGCGCATTAATATCATCGTCACAGACAATGACAAACTTGGTGTACATAAACTGCCGCAAGAACGACCATACCCCCATCATCACGCGTTTGGCATGGCCCGGATATTGCTTTTTCATGGTCACAATAGCCACGCGATATGAGCAGCCCTCAGGCGGTAGATAGAAATCGCTAATTTCTGGGAACTGCTTTTGCAGCAGCGGCACAAACACTTCATTCAGAGCAACCCCGAGTACCGCTGGCTCATCGGGTGGCCGGCCGGTATAGGTGCTGTGATAAATCGGCTGTTTACGCATGGTGATGTGAGTGACGGTAAACACCGGAAAGTGGTCGACTTCGTTGTAGTAACCGGTATGGTCACCGTACGGTCCTTCCGGAGCCATTTCACCCGGCGCTAAGTACCCTTCCAGCACAATTTCGGCATGCGCAGGAACTTGCAGATTGTTGCTGACGCATTGCACCACTTCGGTTTTGCCATCACGCAGTAAACCGGCAAAGGCGTACTCCGACAAGCTATCGGGAACCGGTGTCACCGCCCCTAGTATGGTCGCCGGATCAGCACCCAAGGCAACCGATACGGGAAAGTTCTCGCCCGGATGCTGGCGCTGCCACTCTTGAAAATCGAGGGCGCCGCCGCGATGCGATAACCAGCGCATAATGACTTTGTTCTTGGCTAATAACTGTTGCCGATAGATACCGAGGTTCTGGCGCTCTTTATGCGGCCCACGGGTAACAGTCAGGCCCCAGGTAATCAATGGCGCCACATCGCCCGGCCAACAATGCTGAATCGGTAGTTGGTTGAGATCAACCTCATCGCCACTGAGCACGACTTCTTGGCAAGGTGCCT
>CAYXGO010000021.1:2285-13360 GCA_964464575.1 uncultured Pseudomonas sp.
CACCTTGGGCGACATGCTCAATACTTTTTTGTAGATCGGTAACAGGTTGAGGGCATCGCGAAAGCCTTTCGGCGGTTGCGGTTCTTTCAAAAATGCCAGTAATTGGCCAACCTCGCGCAACGCCGCAACCGATTCTTGCCCCATACCTAATGCCACCCGCTCTGGGGTACCAAATAGGTTGGCCAACACCGGAATACTGTGGCCTTTGACGTTCTCAAACAGCAACGCCGGACCGCCAGCCTTTAGCGTGCGATCAGAAATTTCAGTGATTTCAAGATAGGGGTCGATCTCTTGCGTAATACGTTTGAGTTCACCGCGCTGCTCAAGCAGCGCCATGAAATCACGTAGATCAGTATATTTCACCAGCAAAGTCTCACGGCTGCGCAACAGAATCGAGCGCGCTCAGCACATCGGCTGCAAATTCGTGCTCACGGAACGGTGGCTCACCTGCGAGGTCGTAGCCGCGTCTTACTATGACTAAATTACGCGAAGGGATCACAAATAAATATTGCCCACGGTTGCCACGCGCAGCAATGGTATCGCTCGGTAAACCGGGAAAACCCTGATCAAACAGCCACCACTGGGCGCCATAACCGGGAGTAGCTCGGCCAGCACTGTTGACCCGTGGCGGTTGTACCGGGGCGGGAGTGCTTATATAGGCTAGCCAGTTTAGCGGCAGAATTTGTTCGCCCTGCCACTGGCCGTTTTGTAGATGCAGAATACCCAAGCGCGCTAAATCACGCGCAGTCGTCCAAACTTGCGACGAAATGATTAAATCACCTTGCCAATCGGTCTCTAAGAAGGTGTGCTGCATGCCCAGTTTATTGATCAGCTGGCTAAACACAAACTGCAAATAGACGTCAGCACTAGCAAATTGCTCGCGCAACACGCGACCCACCAACATAGTGTCATTATTGGCGTACTTCCAGCGCGTGCCCGGCTGGGCTTCAAGAGCCGCTTCGGTGGCGGTATCACTGACTAAACCGCCGCCCAAGTAGACCCGATCGGTGCGATTACCCGCGACCTGGCTATCGAGCCCTGAAGCCATGTGTAGTAGATGTTCGAGGGTGATTTGCTGACGCGGATCAAGCGCTGAGGACCAGTTATGAAGGCCCGCAGTCTGATTGACCGTGAGCAGTTTCTGTTGCACCGCCACACCAATAATACTAGCGCCAATGCTCTTCGCCACCGACCATGTACGCTGCGATGTGGTCGGGGTAAAGCCATCGAGATAATGCTCAGCAAGAATCTGCTCCGGCGTGGCCACTAACACCGCTGAAGTGCGTGCGCCCGCGCCGTAATGTTGACTGAAGGCTTGTGCTATGACTTGATCCAGTGCTGCATTGCCGCTGGTACTGTTGGGTTCTACCCGAGTTTGCCAGGGTGAGCCTGAATCAGCGGCTGGCGCAGATTTAGCCTGAGCCAACAGCGGCAGTTGCTCAATGGCGCTAATATCGGCCCCCACTGGCAGTTGCACGCAACCAAGCTGCGGCCGCCATACGGCAAAGCGTGGTGGCATAGTGTCGCTGTAGCGCACCGCGACAATTTTAGCGGTGTAATCAATCACTGCGGTTGAATCGTTCACCAGCGGCTGTAACTGCGGGTAGATACCAGTCAATTCATGCTGTTGGATCTGTTCGAGAGATTTATTCGCGTTGAATACTGCACTACAGGTAAAACTCGCGCGATAACCGGCTGCATTGGCCGCCACAGTGGCGGCACTATCTTCGGCTGCGCTGGTGGCACTTAGCGTTGCTGCTAGTGCCACACTGATCAGCGTAAAACCACCGAGAGCACGCATGATTAGCTCTTCTGACGCTTCATCATGTCAAAGAATTCATCATTGGTTTTGGTCATCTGTAACTTATCAATGAGGAATTCGATTGCTTCAGTTTCACCCATGGGGTGCACAATCTTACGTAAGATCCACATCTTCTGCAGCTCTTCCGGGGTAGTCAATAGCTCTTCGCGACGGGTACCCGAACGGTTGATATCAATGGCTGGGAACACGCGTTTTTCGGCGATTTTACGGTTCAAGTGCAGTTCCATGTTACCGGTACCCTTAAACTCTTCGTAAATCACTTCGTCCATTTTTGAGCCAGTATCGATCAGTGCAGTAGCGATGATGGTTAAGCTACCACCTTCTTCTACGTTACGCGCGGCACCGAAGAAGCGCTTTGGTTTGTGTAATGCGTTGGCGTCAACACCACCGGTCAGTACTTTACCTGAGCTTGGAATGACGGTGTTGTAGGCACGGGCTAAACGGGTGATCGAATCGAGCAAAATCACCACGTCTTTTTTGTGCTCAACTAAGCGCTTGGCTTTTTCAATCACCATTTCGGCCACTTGCACGTGACGGCTGGCTGGCTCATCAAAGGTTGACGCCACCACTTCGCCTTTTACCAAGCGCTGCATTTCGGTCACTTCTTCTGGGCGCTCGTCGATCAGCAGCACCATCAGTACGCAGTCAGGGTGGTTATAGGCTATAGATTGGGCATTGTTTTGCAGTAAGAAGGTTTTACCGGCTTTTGGCGGCGCGACAATCAAACCACGTTGGCCTTTACCGATTGGCGAGGCTAAGTCGAGGACTCGGGCGGTGATGTCTTCGGTACTACCGTTACCACGTTCCATGCGCAGACGCTCGTCGGCATGCAGCGGGGTTAAGTTTTCAAATAAAATCTTGTTACGTGAGTTCTCTGGCTTGTCATAGTTGACTTCGCGTACTTTCAACAGCGCGAAGTAACGCTCGCCTTCTTTCGGCGGGCGAATTTTGCCCGATACGGTGTCACCGGTGCGCAAGTTAAACCGACGGATTTGGCTTGGCGACACGTAAATATCGTCAGGGCCAGCCAAATACGATGAGTCGGCCGAGCGCAAGAAGCCAAAGCCATCTTGCAGAATTTCTAAGGCGCCATCACCGTATATATCCTCGCCACTTTTGGCATGCGCCTTCAAGATGGCAAAGATAATGTCTTGTTTACGCGCACGCGCCATAGACTCGAGGCCCATTTCATCGGCGAGTTTGACCAGTTCATTGACTGGGGTATTTTTAAGTTCTGTCAGATTCATGAGGGGTTAATACTTTTTAAGTGACCAATGGATACAAAGGTTTAGGTTGAGAAATCGGTTGGGATTCGATTATTTAGCGGCCGTATGGCTGGCCCCTGATAGACATGCAATGCAGAAAAAGTACCACCGAATGCTGAAAACGTCCAGTTTTTCGTCAATTTTTTGCGCAAAACCAATAAACGTAGCCGCACCCAAGGGTGGATGCGGCGGCACAACAGCTTAAATATTACGGTCGATAAACTCAGCTAATTGAGTTTGTGATAACAAGCCCGTGTGGTTCGCTACCAGTTCACCGTTTTTGAACAACAACAGCGTTGGGATACCACGGATACCATATTTCTGTGGCGTTTGGTTGTTGTGGTCAACGTTGAGTTTGGCGATGGTTAACTTGTCGCCGTACTGATCAGCGGTTGCATTTAAGATGGGCGCGATCATTTTGCACGGACCACACCATTCTGCCCAGAAATCAACCAACACTGGTTTTTCTGAATTTAAGACATCGGCCTCAAAACTTTCATCACTTAGCTGAACAATTTTGTCACTCATGATACTCTCCGCATCGGAATTTGGTTGAAATACTAGTTGGCTTATAATATGGCCCTATTATTTCTGTTTTTGAATGCTAGCGCAAACTGATATGCTTACCCTATGAGTCAAACACACTTAACAGAGACACGCTTCGCCGATCTCGACCTGCACCCGCAGGTGCTTGCTGCCTTGAATGGCGCGGGCTTTACCCAATGTACGCCAATCCAAGCGCTCAGTTTACCGATTGCGCTAATCGGAAAAGACGTAGCCGGCCAAGCACAAACTGGCACCGGCAAGACCATGGCCTTCTTAGTGGCCACCTTCACCACCTTATTGAATAAGCCACGGCAAGGCGACGCACGTTATCCGCGTGCCATCATCATGGCGCCAACCCGTGAGTTGGCGATTCAAATTGCCAACGATGCCGAATTGCTAGCCAATCATTGCGACATGAAAATTGGCGTCATCTATGGCGGCGAAGGCTATGAAAGTCAGCGCCAACGGCTTGAGCAAGGGGTCGATATTTTAATCGGTACCACTGGCCGTTTGATCGATTACTACAAGCAAGGCGTGTACCAACTCGACAAAATTGAAGTGGTGGTTTTGGATGAAGCCGATCGCATGTTTGATCTTGGCTTTATTAAAGATATTCGCTACATGCTGGCGAAAATGCCAGCCGCTGGCGAGCGTCAAAGTATGTTGTTCTCCGCCACCTTGTCACAACGGGTGCAAGAGCTGGCTTACGATTACATGAACTCACCGACCAAGGTTGAAGTGGAGCCATTACAAAAGACTGGCGCCCGCATCAGCGAAGAGCTGTTCTATCCGTCGAAGCAAGACAAAATTAAGTTATTGCTGACCCTGATTGAAGAAGAATGGCCCGACAAAGCGATTATTTTTGCCAATACCAAGCATACCTGCGAAAAAGTCTATCAATGGCTTGAAGCCGATGGCCATCGTGTTGGTTTACTGACCGGTGACGTAGCACAGCGCAAACGGCTGAAAATTCTAGACCAATTTACCGAAGGCGAATTGGACTTTTTAGTCGCCACCGATGTTGCGGCGCGCGGTTTGCATATTCCTGAAGTCAGCCACGTATTCAATTACGATTTGCCCGATGATTTTGAAGACTACGTGCACCGTATTGGCCGGACTGGTCGTGCGGGTGCTAGCGGTAAAGCCATTAACTTGGCCTGCGAAGAGTATGTCTACAATTTGCCAGCTATCGAAGAGTACATTGGTCACGCTATTCCGGTGTCTAAGTACGCTCCAGAAGCCTTATTGACTGATTTACGCACACCACGCCATAGCGGTAGTCAAAACCGTCGTGGTGGTCGTGGTGGCCGCCGTACCGGTGGTAATAACCAACGCCGCAGTGGTGGTGGTAACCGACAAGGCTCATCGCGGTAAGCGCAATGGCCAATGCGACGCGTCTGGCAGCAATTGATTTAGGCTCGAATAGCTTTCATTTGCTGCTGGCGCAACGCTTAACCCATGGCGGTTACAAAATTTTGGCGCGCCAGCGCCAAAAAGTGCGCTTAGCTGATGGCCTGCAAGCCAACGGCGAACTGGACCAAGCCGCTATTGATCGCGGTGTTGAATGCCTCAGTGGTTTTCGTAACTACCTCGCCCGCGGTCATGTGCAACACATTCGCTGTGTTGCTACCGCAGCACTGCGTCAAGCCAGCAACAATGCGGCTGTGATTCAGGCCTTTGAACAAGCTCTTGGGGTTCCCATTGAATTAATTAGCGGCCATACCGAAGCTGAGCTGATCTATCAAGGCGCCACCGCAGCCATGGCCAATTCTGAGCAGGCCATGCTGGTCCTCGACATTGGTGGTGCCAGTACCGAAATGATCGCCGGTAATGGCGTGGTGCCGCATTATCTTGAAAGCCTTAATATGGGCTGTGTAATTTGGCAAAATCGTTATTTCGCCGATGGTGAAATAAGTGCGGCAGCAATGCAACAGGCCACCGCCGCCGCGGCGCAACTAGTCGCGCCGTTGAGCACACAATTTCAGCGTTACCCATGGCAAACCGTGGTCGGTGCGTCGGGTACCTTTCGCGCCCTCTACGATATTCTGCAACGCGACAACTGCCAGGCTATTGAAGCTGCTTGGCTGCAGCACGTAGTGACCCGTACGCAGCAGCTTGGGCAGTGTCAGAAACTGGGGCGGCTGGGTATTCGCAAAGACCGCCAAGCAGTGTTTATGGGTGGGCTGGCAATATTGTGCGGGATCATGCAGCACTTACCGATTACCCGTATTGAATTAGCACAAGGTGCACTACGCGAAGGTTTGGCGCAGCAACTCGCGCTGCGCCCTTCAGCTTGATGATACGGCTTACTGCTGCTTGAGTTTTTGCGCCGCGACTTTCGCAAAGTAGGTCAAAATACCATCGGCACCAGCGCGTTTGAAACCCAGTAATGATTCCAGAATGACCTCGTCGGTGAGCCAGCCATTGGCTATGGCCGCTTGCATCATGGCGTATTCGCCACTCACTTGATAGGCAAAGGTTGGCACTTTAAAGGTGTCTTTAACGCGCCGTACAATATCCAAATACGGCATACCCGGCTTGACCATCACCATGTCAGCGCCCTCGTCGATATCCAGGGCTACCTCATGCAGAGCTTCATCGCTATTGGCTGGGTCCATTTGATAGGTTTTTTTGTTGCCGCCCTTGAGGTTACCGGCAGAACCTACGGCGTCACGAAACGGGCCATAAAAGGCCGACGCATACTTGGCTGAATAAGCCATAATCTGCACATTCACAAAGCCATGCTCTTCCAGCGCTTCACGAATAGCACCAATACGCCCGTCCATCATGTCTGACGGCGCAACAATATCAGCACCAGCACGCGCGTGGCTCAGCGCCTGCTTCACCAAAGCTTCAATAGTAATATCGTTCTGCACATAACCCTGCTCATCAATAATGCCGTCTTGGCCATGGCTGGTGAACGGATCTAGAGCGATGTCGGTCATCACGCCTAATTCAGGCACCGCCGCTTTGATGGCCCGCACCGCCTGTTGCGCCAGCCCGTTATCGTCCCATGCGGCATCAGCAGTAAGCGATTTATCGCTGGCCGGGGTGACCGGAAATAATGCAACCACGGGAATGCCAAGCGCATACACCTGCTGACACTCGGCTACCAATAAATCGATGGATAAGCGCTCAACACCAGGCATCGAGGCAACCTGCTGACGCTGCTGCTGGCCTGGCAGCACAAACATTGGATAAATCAAATCAGCCGCAGACAGCTGGTTTTCAGCGACTAAACGACGGCTAAAGTCATGACGACGAAGGCGCCGCAAACGCCGATAGGGGAACTGGCTAGTATGTTGCATGAGTTATCTCACTACTGTGTTAGTCATTGAAATGGCGCTTCAATGCGGGCAAAACGAATTTGGTCTCGGCCAGCATTTTTAGCACGATATAGCGCGTCATCCGCGGCTCCAATAAATGCCTCAGGCGTCACTTCGGTGGTTGCTGCGTAGTATACCGCGATGCCAATACTGACGGTAATATGCAATTGCATAGCACGATGTTCAATCGGCATGCTTCGGATCACTTCAGCCAGTCGCATGGCTGTTTCACGCGCGCCAGCTTCGTCGGTGCCGGGCATTAAAATAGCAAACTCTTCACCACCGTAGCGAAATACCCGATCACCACCGCGCTGAGTGAAGTTTTGTAGCGACTCAGCTAACTTGATCAGCACGGCATCACCCAGCAAGTGCCCATACTCGTCATTGAGCGCTTTGAAATGGTCAATGTCTAACATCATCAGCGTGAGGTCTTGACCATTGCGTTTAGCACGGCGTATTTCACGTGGCAGCTCTTCGTCCATGTAGCCGCGGTTGAATAATCCAGTGAGCCGATCTTGCTTACTTTTCTTATCGAGTTCAACGTTGGCAACGCGCAATTGTTCGAGGGCTTGTTCGAGCTCCTGAGTACGTAGCTGCACCATTTGCTCCAACTCACTATTGAGCCGTTGTTCGGCTAAAAGTCGATGGCGTCGGTCATCATTAAACCGAATCGCCAGTACCAGCGACAGCAGCATAATTTCAATCGCTGATGCCAGCATAATCGCGTAGCGTTGGATGAAAATTGAATCAAACCAGCCCAAATAACCCAGCGCGTTGCACGATATGGCGAATAACAAACAACCCAAGGCGAGGGTATAAATTCGCGCGTAGTTCAGGCCACGACGCCATAAAATGATACCAGTCAGCATCAATTGCATACAGCCGACTACCGCAGCCACCAAGACATACGGAATAATGGTGGAGTAGGAAAATAATAAACTCGCTGAAAAAATAATGGCGTAAACGCCCTGAGCAATTCGTAGCGCGCGATGCAAATTAGGGCTGCGCTCACGGGTGCGCAACACTTGCGCTGCCACCTGGGTAGCAAAGATAAACACTAAACTGCCGATCATGGTGACAATACGATCTTGTATCCACGGCGACTCTGGCCATAAGTATTGATAACCAGTGCCATCGAGGCCTGCCAATAACAAGCCAATGCTGACGATATAAGCAGCATAATTTAAAAACGATACGTCACGGGTGACACCGAAACTGAAACAGTTATACACCGCCATACACAGCAATAAGCCAAAATATAACGCCGTAGCGGCGGCCAAGTATTGCTGCTGTTGATGAAATTCAAGCGGCTGCCACAACTGAAATGAGAAACGCATGGAGCTCTCAGTGCGCACCCGCATATACACTGTCAGAGCCTGCTGATCAGGCAACGGTATGACAAAGTTTTTATGGTCGATTGGGCGTTGCTGATAAGGCTGATGATCACCGAGGCGTTGCTCTGCAATCACGTGCCCATCGCGCACAAAGTAAAGTTGCACATCATCCAATAACGGATAGCCAATGTGCAGCACACGGTCATGGGTCGCTGCATTGAATTGCGCGGTGAACCAATGTACTCGGGCGGTATATCCAAAAGATACTTCATTATCAACAACCGTTTGCCAGGCACTTAGCGGCAGCGCCATGACTTTGTCGAGATTCAAAGGTTGTTCTGATTCAACGACATAGGATAACTGCGTTGGTTCGGATTGGGCATAACTGACAGGCACACTGAAGCTGATAATGAAGCTTACCCATACACACCACATCCATGGTCGAAGCACGCTGTTGATCATCGCTATCCTGTCGTGACAAAAAGTTCGGTTGAGTTACGCCATACCTGCTCGGCTAATTCGGCTAATGGTTGCTCCCGCAGCGTTGCTACCTGCTCGGCAATAGCCGGCAAATAACTGGGCACATTACAGCGCGGCCGTGGCCGAATGTTGCGGGGTAGTAAGTATGGTGCATCGGTCTCCAAAATTAAACGATCAGCTGCAATGAATGGTATCGCGCGTTGTAAATCGCTACCTCGTCGCTCGTCACATACCCAACCGGTGATACCGATGTAACAATCCAATTGCTGATAGATCGCGAGTTGCTCTGGCCCACCGGTAAAACAATGGGTAAATAACTTGGGGATAGCAGCGGCGTACTGTTGTAACAGCGCCACCTGTTCGGTTAGCGCATCACGTTCATGCAGATACACTGGCAATTGTCGTTCAGCAGCTAACTGAAGCTGTGCTTCGAAGACCTGCAGTTGTGTTGTCGGGCTGGAAAAATTGCGATTGAAATCGAGCCCACATTCACCAATCGCGCAGACGCTTGGGTGCTGGCTCAACTGCTGAAGTTGATGGATAAAGTCGTGCGGAGCCGCTTCGGCATCGTGCGGGTGAATACCCACAGTGGCGACTAAGTGCTGTGGAAAGCGCTCACACAGTTGCAAGGCTGCGGCGCTATGTTCTAGATTGGTGCCGATGACCACCATCCGCGCCACTCCAGCGTGTTCAGCGCTTGCAATGATTTGCTCGAGGTGCTCGGTGAAACGAGCGTTGGTGAGGTTAACCCCGCCATCAAACCATTGCATAGCCAGTATCCTTAATCGATACGCTGCACGCGAATACGACGATTCATGCCCTCACGGCCAAGGAAGAAGCTGTCGAGGACGCCACGTTCAATGTAGTACTCGGCACCATCAGGGAGTTGGAACGTGGCCGCCTCAGTTTGTCGCCAGCGTTGACCATTACTCAGCTCGATCACCCAATAACCGTATGCGTCTTTACTTTTGCCGACAATTTCAACAGCTAGTTTGTCCGGGCTGTCGCGACCATCATCGAGGTGCTCGCGGCCAAACTTATCTTCCGCGCTAACAACTGGCTTTTCGCCTTGTTGCTGTTGTGCAACGATAGGTTTTTTGCCAGCACTCAGCTGATCAAAGCACACCAATCGCTGCAACGGGTTCTCTATCTTCGCACACGCAGCTAATTGCGCGTCGGTTACACTCTGCGCCTGCACTGTCACGCTAAAGAGCGCGGCGACCGCAGTACCACAGATTACACTGCTGATCATTACACGATTTGACATGTTCGGTTCCTGTTCTTAACGGGTTGATGGTGTCTCAGTCGATGGCTTTTGGTATAGACCAGCGATCACTAGCCCAAGTTCAAAGAGTAACCACATTGGAATGGCTAGGAGTATCTGTGAGAGCACATCCGGTGGGGTTAAAATCATCCCCACCACGAATGCACCGACTATCACATAAGCTCGCTTTTGACGCAATCCCTGGACACTGGCAACACCACTCCAGCACAACAAAATAATCGCTACTGGAGTTTCAAAAGCAATACCAAAGGCAATAAACATGGTTAATACAAAATCAAGATAACTGGCAATATCCGTGGCAATGGTGACGCCTACCGGCGCGGTACCGGTAAGGAAGGTAAGCGCCACCGGTAACACTAAGAAATAAGCAAAGGCAATACCAACGTAGAACAACAGGGTGCTCGATACCAGTAAGGGTATCACCAAGCGACGTTCATGCCGATACAATCCGGGTGCTAAAAAGCCCCACACTTGCCACAACAAATACGGCACTGCGACCACAATAGCGGCCACTAAGGCTAGTTTAAACGGGGTTAAAAACGGCGTGGCGACATCGGTGGCAATTAAGCTGCCACCCGCTGGCAGACTGGCCAATAGTGGTTCAGCGACGTACCGATAGAGCTCGTCGGCAAACCAAGCAGTGAGGGCGAAAATAAGTACTACCGCGAGCACACTACGGAGGATACGACGACGGAGTTCTAACAAATGTTCGAGCAACGAATTCTGGCTCATGGTGTGTTGCTGTCATCGGCAGCGGATTGGGGTTTAGCATATGGGCGCTGAACTGCGGCAGCTGCTGCTTTGAGTTCAACAATTGACCGCTGCACGTCAACCGGGAGTTGATCCATATTGAGCTGTTCGGCTTGGGCAAGGTGCTCATGCAGCTCTTGAATGCGCAGCTCATGGTTAAGCTCAGCGCTGACTTTGCTGCCATAACTTTTTAACCCGTGAATACCACGCTGCATAGAACGCAGGGCAGCAGGCAGCCGTTCTGGACCTAACACCAGCAGCCCAATG
>CAYXGO010000022.1:0-9687 GCA_964464575.1 uncultured Pseudomonas sp.
GGTAGCTGGGGTGCTGGTACGAAGTTTATTAATCAGCAACGATTCGGTCGGCACGCTGGCGAGATTCACCGCTAATTGCGTGGCTTTAAAGTCGATCACCAAGCGGTGCGGCAAATTGTCGTCAATGGTGAAATAGGAATAATCGGGAGCTGCGGACAGGTCAAACACCACCCGCGTTTTGTCCGGCTCTGGACCAACGCGCACGGCAGCAATACTGGTGCTGCCCCATGCTGGTGACAGGGCTAACAGCAGTAGCAGACAAATGAGTAGGCCTAAGCTTCGCTGGTTCACAGTGTTTCGAGTAATCCTCGACCTCGTTCGGTTAGCGCTTCGAGTGTCATTGATCGCGCTGTACCCGCATAATCAATGCTTATGGTTATATCGGCTTTGGGCAACCAGCCACTGCCACGCTGGGGCCATTCCGCCAAAATGATATGATGTTCACCAAGGTAATCACGAATGCCCATGAATTCAAGCTCTTCTGGGTCAGCCAGTCGGTAAAGATCAAAGTGATGCAGTTGCCACGGTGGCAGTTGATAACTTTCTACCAAGGTATAGGTTGGACTTTTGACCTTGCCACTGTGGCCTAAGGCCTGAATAAAGCCCCGACTAAAGGTGGTTTTACCAGCCCCTAGCTCACCATAAAGGTACAGCGTGAGGGTGGCGGAATTGGCTTGTAGCGACACCTGCTCAGCAAGGCGCGCAGCAATCGCCATTAAGGTTGCTTCATCGACCGCTATAAATTGTTTTACGTGCATGCCCTAACCTTTATCACACTTGGTTTACTGGGCTAAGTGTACCATGTTCTGTCAGCTTCGCAGCAGGTGCAGTGCGGCGTTTTGTTTGCTATTTTGTAAGCCTTAATGAGCACACAGCTAAGGCATGAGCATGGATTTTCAGCAACTCGCAGCAGACATTAAACAGTGGGGTAAAGAACTTGGCTTTCAAAAAGTCGGCATCACTGATCTGGATGTGAGCGCCGAGCAAGCTGCCCTGAAGCGCTGGCTTGAGCTCGGTATGCACGGTGAAATGGATTATCTAGCGCGGCATGCCGAACTGCGCGCTGACCCAGCCTTGTTACACCCCGGCAGCGTACGTGCAATTTCGGTGCGGATGAATTATCTGCCCGCCGAAGCTGGTTTTGCCCGCACGCTGAAAAACCCGCGGTTAGGTTATATCAGCCGCTACGCGCTGGGTCGCGATTACCACAAATTGATGCGTAACCGCCTCAAACAGCTGGGTCAACGCATTCAACAGGCTTGTAGTGATCTGGACTTTCGACCCTTTGTTGATTCAGCGCCGATTATGGAGCGCCCACTGGCAGTTAAAGCTGGTCTCGGCTGGACCGGCAAGCATACCTTGGTACTCGATGAACAAGGTGGCTCCTGGTTCTTTTTAGGCGAACTACTGGTTAATTTACCCTTACCGACGGATCAACCGGTGCAGGAGAAATGCGGTAGCTGCACCGCGTGTATCACCATTTGCCCCACCCAAGCCATTGTTGAACCCTATGTGCTGGATGCGCGGCGCTGTATTTCCTATCTGACCATTGAGTTGAAAGGTGCGATTCCTGAACAATTTCGGCCGCTGCTTGGCAATCGTATTTATGGCTGCGACGATTGCCAGCTGGTGTGCCCGTGGAATCGTTACGCCAAGCTCACCGACGAGGGTGATTTTGCTCCACGTAAAGACCTGCATGCACCCGAACTGTTGACCTTATGGCAATGGGATGAAGCACAGTTTTTGCGCCAAACCGAAGGGTCGCCGATTCGCCGCATCGGCTTTGAACGTTGGTCGCGTAATTTGGCTGTGGCGTTGGGTAATGCTACCGCCGCCGAAGATATCATTGCTGCTCTCGAGCAGCGTTTGCCGAGTGCGTCTGCACTGGTGGCGGAGCACATTGAGTGGGCGTTGGCACGCCAGCGTAGTGGCGTAGCTCAAGTTGAGAAGCAAGTGTTGCGCTTGGTGCGGGCGGTTGAGCGTGGCTTACCGCGCGATGCCTAAGCGCACCAGTGCACTACTTGAAACCGCGAGTAAACTGGCGGGTGATGTCAAAGTACAGATCAAACTCGCGCTGCTCATCTTCATAGGTAACGGTCATCACATCGTACCAACGGTCGTTGTCGCTAATCAGCGCTTGGCTGACCGGTTTTAGCCCCATGAATTCTAAGTAAGTATACAGTTCTTGCATATCGTAGGTTGTCATGGCTGTTGCAACTGAACTGCCATCGCCGCTGCTATCAATGGAGGCCAGCAACCCCCGCACTACCGAATCATGAAAGTCGGCTTGCTGGTTATTACCCATTTCGCGATGGCACACCATGGCCAAAAAATGCCCTTGAAGATGACCATATTGGCGCGCTAGTACTTTCTCGACGGCCACTAGGCATTCGGCAAACTGCTGTTGCTCGAACAGTTCGATAGCATCATCCACTGAACGCTCAATATAGGGCCTATAGCTAGCAGTGCGGGTGAATGACTCACGCAACTTGGCAAAATCAGCTTGGCTGTCTGCGCTTTTAATCCAGGCGATTTGCTGCTCATATTCGGCCGTGGCAGCCAGCTCACTGGCACTCGGCGCTGGGTCTTGCACCGACGCACAAGCAGCTAAAAATAGACTGACCGATAGCACTAACCAGCGTTGTATAGGGCGTAATACATTAATCATGGACCTGATTTCCTCCAGCTTTTTTAGCGCGGTACATGGCGCTGTCGGCGTGATGCAATAATGCTTCAGCACTATCACCATGCACCGGGTACATCGCTAAACCAATACTTGCGGGCATCGGTACTCGTTCAGATTTAACGGTAAACGGTTGGCGCAAAGCCTGTACGACTTTATCAGCGATACGGTGAACTTGGTCGCTAGTCTCTACACTATCAATGAGCAATACAAACTCGTCACCACCAAAACGCGCTACGGTATCGGTTTCACGAACCTGATGTTTTAGGCGCTCGGCAACATCAATTAATAGCTGATCGCCGACCAAGTGGCCAAACACATCATTGACCTGCTTGAATTTATCTAAATCTATGAATAGCACAGCCAATTGTCGGGTCTCGCGACGAACGCGACTCATCGCCATATGCAAGCGATCACGAAACAACTGGCGATTCGGTAACCCCGTCAACGGGTCAAAAAATGCAATACGCTGAAGCCGTTCTAAGGTTTGTTTTGTGTGTGTGACATCACGCGCTACGGCTACCCGCACTTGATCCGTAGCCGACCATTGCGCCGACCAAAGAATATCAACGACCGTACCATCTTTACGAATATAGCGATTCTCAAAATCAATCTTGTAATCACCGTGCATAATTTCGCTGGCAGTTTTTAATGTGCGCTCACGGTCATCGGGGTGCACCATGCTGATCATCGGCCGCCCGACCATTTCTTCTGGGCTATAACCGAAAATACGCTCACAACCAGTGCTGACATAAATAAAAATGCCGTCTTTATTGACCACACAAATGGCTTCTAAGAGCACATCTAAATACTGGCTAAGATTAAAGTTTGCTTGTTCCATTAGCTTTGTTGCGACTCCTTCACTGTCTTTAATAATTGCACAAAGAAGTCGGCTCCTTTGCGCCGCGCAAATTCAATATTTCGAGCCACAATATCATCAGCATCATCGGCGTTTTGCATCACTCGGCTGACATCGGCTTCACGCAAAATATGCAACACGGGATAGGGCGCGCGATTAGTGTAATTAGCCGGATCACTGGCGTGGCTGCCGGCAAAGCAATAGTCAGGATGAAAGCTAGCCAACTGGTAAATGCCTTCGTAACCCTCTAGCGCCAACAATTCGGTGGCCATGTCGAGCAGGTCCAAGTACTGATAAAAGTCATCGCAACCGCTTGGTACTATTAGCAGCGTGGTGGCGGTTTGCGGGTTGTCATCAAGCCACTGACACTCGGCAATGAGCTGCGCTAACACTGACGCTGTATCACTGCTATCCGCTTGCACATAACGAATGCTATCGCGCTCTAGTTCAGCCCGCGCAAACGGACAAATGTTGTACTTAACAATAACGCCCGCAACCCACGCTTTGGTTTGTGCGATCTCAGCCGACATGGCGGTGGTCTCAGTTATAAAAGTATGTGATAGCCAATAAACTAGCACATAGTCGGCGCAAAATAAGCATTACAACGCAAACTTCCTTTGTAATTTGCCGCTAAAACGAGTAGATTGCGCGCTCAATTTTTGTGCGAGTATCTGTTTGTGATTTCTGCTTCTAATATCACCATGCAATTTGGTGCGAAACCCCTGTTTGAAAATATATCGGTCAAGTTTGGCAATGGCAATCGCTTCGGTCTGATTGGCGCCAACGGTTGTGGTAAATCGACCTTTATGCGCATTCTCAGTGGCGAGCAAGAGCCGTCAGCGGGCAATATTTCGGTGGAGCCGAATATGCGCGTGGGTAAATTACGCCAAGACCAGTTTGCCTATGAGCAATACAGCGTCATTGATACGGTAATTATGGGGCATGAACATTTGTGGCAGGTGAAAGCTGAGCGTGACCGCATCTACTCCGACCCCGACATGAGCGAAGAAGACGGCATGAAAGTTGCCGATCTTGAAGTAGAATTTGCCGAAATGGATGGTTACACCGCCGAATCACGGGCCGGTGAATTGTTAATTGGTGTGGGTATTCCGGTGGAGCAGCACTATGGGTTGATGGCGGCCATTGCGCCAGGCCTTAAATTGCGAGTATTGCTCGCTCAGGTGTTGTTCTCTAACCCCGATATCATGTTGCTCGATGAGCCGACCAACAACTTGGACATCAATACCATTCGCTGGCTGGAAGAAGTGCTCAACAGCCGCCAGTGCACCATGATCATTATTTCGCACGACCGCCACTTCTTAAACAGTGTCTGTACCCATATGGCCGACATTGACTACGGCGAATTGCGTGTTTACCCAGGTAACTACGATCAATACATGTTTGCTGCCACCCAAGCGCGTGAGCAGTTACTCAGCGACAACGCCAAGAAACAAGACAAGATTGCTGAGTTGCAGAGCTTTGTGAGCCGGTTCTCGGCCAACGCCTCAAAAGCCAAGCAGGCGACGTCACGGGCTAAGCAAATTGAGAAGATTCAGCTGGCCGAAGTGAAAGCCTCAAGCCGTGTTAGCCCCTATATTCGCTTTGAGCAAGATAAAAAGCTGTATCGCTTGGCGCTGGAGCTGGAAGGTGTCAACAAAAGCTTTGGCGACTTAAAGGTATTGAAAAACCTCAGCGCCATTATTGAAGTAGGCGAAAAAGTGGCAATTCTCGGTGCCAACGGTATCGGTAAAACCACCCTGTTGAAGTGCCTGATGGGCGACTATCAGGTCGATAGCGGACTAGTGAAATGGTCTGAGAACGTCAATATTGGCTACTATGCACAGGATCACGCCTACCTGTTCAAAGACCGCATCAGCGTGTTTGATTGGATGGCGCAATGGAAACAGCCATACCATGATGAACAAGCAGTGCGTGGTGTTCTTGGCCGCATGCTGTTCTCACAAGACGATATCAAAAAGCCAGTGACCATTCTTTCTGGTGGCGAAAAAGGCCGCATGATTTTCGGCAAATTAGCGCTGCAAAAGCCGAACGTACTGGTCATGGATGAGCCGACCAACCACTTGGATATGGAATCGATTGAGGCACTCAACTTGGCGCTTGAGCATTATCAAGGCACCGTGCTCTTCGTCAGCCATGACCGCGAGTTTGTATCGTCGTTAGCAACCCGAATTATTGAAATTACTGAGCAGGGATTGCGTGATTTCGTCGGTACCTACGATGAATACCTCGCCGCTCAACAGCGCGCTGGTTAACTCAGTAGTGGTAACGTAACTGAGCGATCAACAGGGAGTCGTCTGTGACTTTGTACACCATACGGTGTTCATCGTTGATTCGCCGCGACCAATATCCCGCTAAACTGTGCTTGAGGGGTTCGGGCTTTCCGACCCCCTCAAAGGGCTCTCGAACCGTGGCTTTTATCAGCTTATTGATGCGCGCGACTAGCTTTTTGTCGGTCTTCTGCCAAAACAAATAATCTTCCCAAGCATGTTCAGAGAAGATTAGTTTCATTCAGATAATTCCTTTTCTTGACCTTTCCCTTGTTCCAGTTCAGTCACCGATTCCAGCAAGCGGCGGGCATTTTTCGGCGCTCGCAGCAAATAAGCCGTTTCTTGCAAGGCTTCATAATCATCAAGCGAGATCATCACCACCGATTGCGACTGACTGCGAGTGATAATTACTGGCACATGATCTTCGCACACCTGATCCATAGTTTTTGCCAAATTGGCTCGGGCAGCGGTATAGCTAATGGCATCCATAAAGGCGCTCCTGTACGACTTGTTGACCATGTACAGATTACCGTACTTATTGCCTGGTGGCAACAGCACGCTGGTTAAAACCAGTCGCGCTGCATGCTGGCCCAACTGTCGTTGAGGCTTTGTAGCTGCGGTAGTTGGGCTTCTGCCAGTGGTAGCTCCCATTCAATTTGATACCGCGCGGCGTGAAATTTGCCTTGTAACCATGGGTCATCGGCGCTACAGCTTGTCAATGCTTGCTGGGCCATTTCTAGCCACAACCAGCCGACCACATACTGGCTCATCACATCGAGGAATATCGCTGAGTTTGCGAGTGCCTTATCAACCTCACCTTGCTGTAATGTCTGGCCCAGAGTCAGCACCGTGTGCATAAATTTCTGCAACGATTGACCATACTGGGCGCACAACGGCTGTAACTGCGAATGCTGCTGCGCCTTTTGCACAGTGGCTTGAATACGCTGGAACAACAGCTTCTGCCCACGCCCTTGATGCTGCCACAGTTTACGCCCCAACAAATCCAATGATTGAATGCCGTGGGTGCCTTCGTGAATAGGGTTCAAACGGTTATCACGGTACAACTGCTCCACTGGATACTCGCGAATATAGCCCGCGCCGCCAAGAACTTGAATGGCTAAATCGTTGGCTTTTGGGCCATAGTACGAGGGGTATGATTTCACGATTGGGGTGAGTAAATCCAATAATATGCCAGCATCTTCATCGTTGTTGGCTTCGTGATCATCGACTAAACGCGCCGCCAATAAACACAGCGCTAGGCCTCCCTCTACGTAGGTTTTCTGTTGCAGCAGCATGCGTTTTACATCGGCATGCTCAACAATGGCGAGCGGTTTGCTGGCCGGGTCTTTATTGGTCGGAGCGCGGCCTTGCGGGCGATCTTTGGCGTAGGCCAATGACTCAAGATAGCCACGGTAGCCGATCATCGCCGCGCCCAAGCCCACACCAATACGTGCTTCGTTCATCATTTTGAACATATAACTCAAGCCCTGCCCAGCCTCGCCCACTAAATAGCCATGGCAATCGTCTTGCTCGCCAAAGCTTAGTACCGTAGAGGTGGTGCCGCGATAGCCCATTTTGTGCAGCAGCCCGGCCAGCTGCACGTCGTTACGCGCCGCCAGCGAGCCATCCTCATGTAACCGAAACTTCGGCACAATAAACATGGAAATGCCCTTTACCCCAACCGGCGCACCTTCAATACGCGCCAGCACCAAATGCACAATGTTCTCGGTGAGATCTTGATCGCCCCCCGAGATATACATTTTCTGGCCTTTAATACGGTAGTTGCCATCACGGTGTTTGGTGGCTTTGGTGGTGAGATCACCGAGCGACGAGCCGACGTCAGGCTCGGTGAGTGCCATGGTGCCGGCAAAGCGGCCATCTAGCATAGCGGGAAGATACAGCTGTTGCTGCGCGGAGGAGCCAAAGGCGCGGATCACGTTGGCGGCAGCACTGGTCAAAAATGGGTAGGCCGCGCTGGCGGGGTTGGCCGCCATAAAGTAGGCATTGCAAGCCATATGAACCAGCGCAGGCAACTGCATACCGCCATGTTCATAGTCTTGCCGTGCTGATAGCAGCCCAGTGTCGGCAAACCGCTGCCAAGCGACTTTCAGCGCTGCAATGGTGGTCACTGTGCTGCCGTCGAACTGCGGCTCGTAGGCATCGGCCTGCTGAAAATGTGGCAGAAAATAGTCTTCGGCCACGCCTTTAGCGGTCGCTAAAATCTGCCCAAAGCTTTCCCGATCATAATCGGCATAGCGTGGGTATTGGTTAAGTTGCTCGGCGCCAAACACCTGATACAACAAAAATTCAAGGTCGCGCTCGGCAACTAGTCGTGACATGGTTCATTCCTTATTTATGCTGTAATAATTCTTGTACGCTGGCTGGCAAAAATCGGCGCAAACGCTGACTGAATTGCGCCTCATGCCGTTGCCAGTAGATACCAGCAGCAATAATGGCAAAACCAATCAGCGTCAGCAACAATGGGAACATCATACTGTCGGCGAATACCTCGTTGGCAAGATGACCAAGATACACCGCGATCCCCAGCGCGCCAAAAACTACAAATACCCGGCGTACGAGTATCGCGCCAATGATGATCAATAACAGGTTCACTAGGCAGTAAACCAATTTACCCAGTTCGCTGTCTGAGTCGATATTGGTCAAACCACCCCAAAATGTGATGACGCCAAATAGATACAGCCAAAAGGCGAAATCCTGCCCGCCACGATTGCGAATATCCACCCAGAGAGCTAGCGCCAACATTAGCGCACCAAATGCCACCGATACTTTGGCTTGTAGTTGCCATTTATCGTTCCAGTCATAGTCGCTATCCATGAATAGCGGGGCCAGATCCATGCTCATAAACCATAGCGTGAAGGCTACTGCCAACACCGTAAAAGGCAGCCGATACCGCACCAACATCAATACCGCGACGGCAACAGTAGTGAGCTCCATTAATACCCAGCGCCAATCCACATAGCGATAGTAATCACCATAGTTCCACTCACCCTGCCACCAGCCAGCCTCAACTTGGATACCGTAGGCAACCATGGGTGTTAATGCCACCACAAAGGTCGCTAGAATACCGGCCGGGATAAACAACTGACGCTGACGAAAATACTCTACCAAGGCGACACCGAGCAGCGCATAACAGCAACCAATGCTGATTAAACCAATACCACCGTAACGCTCCCAGCCTAAGGTCATAAAAATAGTCATTGCACCAATGGCCAGCATACCGCCCAGATAATACAAAATATGACTCCAGCTAAACTGCGCACTGTGCTGACTATGTTGCTGATGCTGCTGGGTAAAAAACTGCCACAGTTGCTGCGCTTGATCGCTGCTTATTAGACCTTGATCACTGGCTTGTTGTAATTGGCGTTGATTAATTTGCATCAGAAATCTCCATTAGCTGCTCAACTGCGGGGTTGGTCGCATGGCCTGTTTGACCGCTTTCCATGGAAAGAAGTAGACGAAATAGACGACGGTATAAATCAGCCAGGGTGGTAATTGTAACCACATGGCGAAGGCAAAGAAAAAGATCAGCAAATGCAAGCGGGTCACTTGCCGGTAGGGCGCCATCATTTCTTCGCCGTAGCCTTCGCGGAGTTTCAACAGTGGTTCGGCTTTGCGGAAGAAGGCATCGCGCTCGGCCCACAGCGCCAGTGGCACAAATAGCCATACCTGCTCCACCACCAGCCAATAGTCTTCGCTGGTCGGGATTTCATCAGCCAGGCTTGGGTCGATTGGAAAGAAGAAATTCACAAATATTGAATGAATAAAATGGAAGCCACTGAAATGAATGGAGAAAAAGCTGATAAAGAATATCATGATAGCGACCGCTAGCGCGCGGG
>CAYXGO010000022.1:9787-13031 GCA_964464575.1 uncultured Pseudomonas sp.
GCGCGGGCCAAATACCAGCCCAACATACAATAACCCACCACTAAACTCGATAACCACAACCCCCAAATCAGGTTTCCGGTGTCCCAGTTGCTGGTTGAGGCCATGTAAATACCTGCGGCGAAGGCCAGTAAATCGCCACCTAAACGCTTCTTTAATTCACTGCCACCACTGTTCTGATTTTGCGACGACTGTTCCGCAGCACTCATGCTTGAGCTCCACGCAGGTTAACGACGAATTATGGCCGCTGACTAAGCCGGCCGCTGACTGCATCAAATTGATACTGAATAGCTTCTGCTAAGGGCTCACTGCTACTGGATCGCGCGGCACCGTCATAGTCCAACTCTGCAGTACTGGCAAAATCGAGGGTGTGCCCTTGCCAACCCTGCAGCTCAAAATCACCTGGGTAGGGGTTGAGCTCATGCAGCGCCTGATACACGCCTTGCTCGAGCCACAGGCGTAAATCAATAATTTCCAGCAGCGGGTGCCCTTCGCCAACTGAGATCACCGCCAAATACTGATAATCGCTACTGACCGCTAACTCGGCAATAAACTGAAAACCGGCCAAATCACTACCGAGCATGCGATTACCGCCATCACCCCCGACCACATACCAGTGACTGCGGCGATCGGCCAAATTGATCACTAACAGCTCGGCGCTATCGCCGACTTTAGCGGTGATCACGTCATAGCCTTGATTGGTAGCATGGCTACTACCACTGATAAGCAACCAGAAGGCTGCACACAACAGCACATAACGGGTCAACATGATGATTCTCCTTGCAGGTTGAGCGCGGGCGCTAAACACTGCTGCAGATGGTGCGCCCAAAACTGCGGGGCATGCGCCATAGTGGCGGTACCAATGGTGATCTCACAACAACTGCAATCGCGCTGCTGTGATCGTGACGGCGGTAACAGCAGAATACCGTGCTGTTCGGCATAATCGACGACCAATGCCAACAATTGCTGCGGCGGAATAGGAATATGCAGATGAAACATTGCCGCTTGGGGCGGCATTGGGTTGATCACCAGCTGGCTGATATCACTGAGCGCTACTGCCAGTCGCTGGGCATAGGCCACCGCCGTGGTCATACTACCCAGATAGCGCTGCAACCCTTGTTGCGCTGCGAGCACCAGCGGATACACACTGGCGAGATTACCGCCAGCGCGGCGCGCCCAAATCTTCGCCGTGGCAATGAAATCGGCATCAGCGGCCAAAATGGCACCACTAATACCGCCTAAATCTTTATACAAACTAACGTACACGCTATCCGCTAAGGCGGCAATATCAGCTAAACTGCGCTGGTAAAAACCGGGGCACTGCCACAGCCGCGCGCCATCGATATGCACGGCGATACCCTGTTGTTTAGCCCACTGCGCTTGCTGGCACAAATCATCCCACGGCGGCAATTGGCCACCTATTTCGCGTGCCGGTAATTCCACCACCAGCGCCGCGATAGTCGCGACTTGTGCCGTCGGCAGTGCGGTTAAATCGGCGCTCAAAATTGGCCGATCGGCCGCACCTACCCGCTGCGCTGTTAAACCCCACAAGTGCTCCATGCCCTGCTGTTCATGCAGCAGTAAATGCGAGGTGGCATGTAACGCCACGCCCGTTTTCTGCCGGGCATCAGCATGAATGCGGAGCGCTAATGGCTGCGCTAAAGTACCGCTGGGTAAAAATAACGCCGCTGGTTTGCCCAATAATGCTGCGATATCGTCTTCCAACTCGTTGATCAGCGCACCGCTGCCATACACATCAGCGTGGCTATAGTGTTCGGCTTGCTGAGCCAGTTGTTTAAGCGTTTCGGCCATACTGCGCCAAGGGTGCCGAAACATGCAGCTGCTTGCCTGTTGCTGAGCCTGCTGGTAGCGAGCTAATAGCTCCTGATAGGCACTGTGCTCAAACATTAGTCGGCCAAATCGCAGCTTGATGATTTGAATTCGAGATCAGGGCTGGGACCAACCCAACCGCGCGGCATAGTGCTCTTTTTGCGCTCAAACTGGACGATACAGGTTTCTGCATAACGCACCGTGTAATCATCCATCGAGATGCTATTGAGCATATCGCCGACCTGACGATGTTGATTGATAAAACCAATCATCACCTCTAAATCGCGGCGATTTTGCGCATACGGCGGCAATGCTGCTTGAGCGATGGCGATGGTTGCCAGCGTGACGCTGATCACGACCAGTTTGTAACGCATGGGGCATGCTCCTGTAATGAGTTAGTCTGACGCACCGCGTGTGGCTGGCTGCTGACGCTGCCATAAATAGCAATACAACGCCACTTGCCCAACCACAGTGACGGCAAAGGCTCGACCAAAAAATTCGTTATCAATGAACAGCATGATGATGGCAATTACCGCAGCTATGGTCATCAATGTCGACCAGTTATGGCGCTGGTAACGGCGCGTTAAAACAATAGCGGGAACGCCCAACAACAGCCAGCCGATGGCGGAAATCACTAGGTAACCGGCGAAAAAATACACCATAAACAACAGCCATCCGCCGATCACATCAGTCAGATCATTATTCAAGTTCGACGCGACAAAGTAGACAAAGGTGAAGCCAAACCACAACGCAGCACCGAGCCCTATAGCGCCAAAAACTGCAACCAATGTGGAACCGCGCTGATTCGATTCGATAGTGCTCATGGCTTGAAGATCCCAATGATATTACTGGTGCTCGGTGCCGCCTCAGCGGCTTCGGCAAGTTTGCCATCGCGGCCTTCAAAATGGTGGCCACAGGCCACACAAAGCACCTGTTCATCGCTGCCGCTAACAGTTAGTTGCAAGGTATCCGTGGCTTTGCAGGCTGGGCACGTGGCACCAGCGATAAAGCGTTTGCGTGGTTTACTCATATTCACCTCTAGTGGCTTCGTGTATGATTGTGGCAGATTTTCAGCAAAAGTGTAGCCGCATACGGCAGTTAGGAACGGATATGATCAACATTCGCGCAATGGCGCTGATGCGCGGTGGCAAACCTCTTCTGCAAGATACCTCCCTGAGTATATTTCCGGGCCACCATGTTGGTCTGGTTGGGCGTAATGGCACCGGCAAATCATCACTGTTTGCCCTGCTCCGCGGTGAGCTGCAAGTCGAGCAAGGCAGCTGCGACCTGCCCAGTCAATGGCGCATTGCCAGCGTGAAACAAGAAACCCCAGCGCTGCAACGCTCCGCCATTGACTACGTACTCGATGGTGATACTGAGCTGCGCACCCTAGAACAGCGGCTTGCACAAGCAGAAG
>CAYXGO010000023.1:0-1026 GCA_964464575.1 uncultured Pseudomonas sp.
CATTACACCAGCATCAGCATTTTAATCGGGCCGCTCAAGCCTGCCATGTCAGCCAATCGACGCTCAGTAGCGGTATTCAAAATTTGGAAGAGCAACTGGCCTGCCAGCTGATTGAACGTGACCATAAGTCATTTCTGTTCACCGCAATGGGTGAAGAAATCGTTGAGCAAGCGCGGACAATCTTGACCTCTGCCGAAGAGTTGGTGAACTTTTCGCTCAGCCAAGGCAAACAAATGGAAGGTCCGCTGCGGCTGGGCTGTATTCCGACCATTGCGCCATTTTTGCTCGGTGCGCTATCAAAGCTGATTCAGCACGATTATCCGAAGTTACAGTTACACTTGTGCGAAGACACCACCACCAATTTAATGAATCAGCTGCGCAACGGTGAACTGGATGTGGTATTGCTGGCATTACCGGTTGACCTGCAAGGCAACCAAGCCTATGTGCTGGGACGTGATCCATTTAAGTTAGTGGTGCATAAAAGCCAAGCAGCAGCGCTGAAAGAGCCGGTCAACTATGGCTTACTGCCTGACCATTCGCTGTTCTTATTAGAGCGCGAGCATTGCTTGAGCGGTCATGCGGTAAATGCGTGTGAGATGGCGGATTCGGTGAAGATCAACCCGTTTACTGCGACCAGTTTGCATAGTTTGGTACAAATGGCCGATGCCCGTCAGGGCGCCACTTTTCTGCCGCAACTCGCGATAGATCGGGGTATTTTGAATGACACTGACTTGGTGGCGCTGCGGCCATCGGGACGCGAAGCTTCGCGCGAGATTGGTCTGGTCTATCGGGCGACTACGACGCGCCGTCAAACCTTTCGCAAACTCGCCGAAGCGATAGCAACACTATTACCGGTACCCACCTTACGGTAGTTATTCGGCCTGTTGACGAACTTGTGCCGTGCTCAGGTCAACTGGCTGGCCCAATTCGGCAGAAATCAGCGCCTGTAATTCGTTCGGCGTGAGGGCGCCATTGGTGGTGACAATACGCGCGTCATTCGGATCAAATTCGGTGGCGTCGGCACTG
>CAYXGO010000023.1:1042-12823 GCA_964464575.1 uncultured Pseudomonas sp.
CAGCGAAGGCGATAACTCCAGGAACGAGGAAAAATAACAAGCCAATACCATTTAATACCGCAACGCTTGGATCAATTCGGCCACTGGTTTGGCCTTTGCGTTCAGGGTGCAAGATGGTACCGCAAGCACTGATTTGCGCGGTAATGAGTAGTAACGCGATCGTTTTCGATAAGTTTTTCATCGTGATCTATCTCCAATGTGGTGCGTAAAAAGCGCTATACAGCAAGCGCCAAGAGTCCCACGATAGCCTGTGTTACTGGTCTCAAGTATAGAGCGCTTTACGGATTCTCGCTTATATTTCAACCAGTTTTTAATTTATATTTACACAGCAGTTTCGCAATCACGCCCTTAAGGAGCCGACATTATGCGTACCAAATTATTGCTAAGTACAGCCATAGCCGCACTATTCCCGTTAGTTATCAACGCCACTGCGCAAGCCAACGTGGTAGAAACCCAACGCCATAAAGTAGAATTAACCACCATTGCCGAAGGCTTAGAATTTCCATGGGGCATGGCATTTTTACCCGATGGCACGCTGCTGGTCACCGAGCGCGGTGGTAATTTGCGTCATGTCACCCTAACTGGCGAGATTTCCGCACCCATTGCCGGCGTGCCGAGAGTATTCGCGCAAGGCCAGGGTGGTTTACTGGACCTCGTGCTTGACCCCAATTTTGCCACTAATCAGTGGGTGTATATGAGCTACTCAGAGCCTGCTCCACAAGGCGCAGAAGGCTCTAGCACCGCCGTAGCACGGGCAAAATTTGATGGTAAGCAGCTGACCGATGTAGAGGTCATTTTTAGCGCAGCACCCAAGTGGGCGAGTAACTTCCATTTTGGCTCACGACTGGTGTTCTCAGCCGATGGCGAGTATTTGTTTATTACCTTGGGTGACCGCGGCAATCGCCGTGACGACGCACAGGCATTGAATACGCACATTGGTAAAGTTATTCGCATTCATAAGGATGGCCGCATTCCTGCCGACAACCCGTTCGTGAATCAAGCTGGCGCCTTGAAAGAAATTTGGTCATGGGGCCACCGCAACGTGCAAGGTGCGGCAATGCACCCAGTAACTGGCGAACTATGGACCAATGAGCATGGCCCCAAAGGTGGCGATGAAATTAATATCACCCGCGCTGGTAATAACTATGGCTGGCCAATCGCCACTTTCGGTGTCAACTATAACGACACCATTATTAGCCCACTGACTGCTGCACCGCGCACCGAGCAACCGCACTATTACTGGGTGCCGTCTATCGCCATCTCCAACATGCTGTTTTACAGCGGCTCGGCATTTCCAGCGTGGCAAGGCGACCTACTCGTTACTGCTTTGAAAGGTTCGGTGGTTGCTCGCTTGGACCTTGATGGTGAGCGTGTGATGCACGAAGAGCGCTTGTTTGGTGAGCTGAATGCGCGTTTACGCGATATTGAGCAAGGTCCAGATGGTTATTTGTACCTGATTACCGATGATCGCAACGGTAAATTGATTCAAGTTAAACCGGCCAAATAATATGTCTTTGCTGTATTCAACGTCACGGCTATACCGTTCAATAACGCTGGCTTTGGCCGGCGTTATTGGTTTTTCTGCGCAGGCCCAGCAGCAAGCGCCCGAACAACAGGTGGATGAACGCCTGCAAGTGACCGCCTCAACACAGAGCGTGGCCCGCACTACCCCAGCCGCTTTGAGCCAATTATCACAGCAGCAACAAGCACCTGGCTTACGCATTGATGCGGCAGAATTGCTCGCTGGTTTAGCAGGTGTGCAAACCGATAGCCGGGCCAATTACGCGCAAGATACTCGTATTACCCTGCGTGGCTTTGGCGCTCGCTCAGCCTTTGGCGTGCGCGGTGTGCTGCTACTGTTAGATGGCATTCCATTGAGTATGCCCGACGGCCAAGCACAAACCTCATCGATTTTGCTCGATGAAGCCGATAACGTGCAGGTGATTCGCGGCCCGCTAGCGACCTTGTATGGCAATGCCGCCGGTGGTGTGATTGATTGGCGTAGCCGAAGCCCTGAGCAATCGAAGCTGCAAGTAGATTTGCTCGGTGGTGCCAATAATACGGCTCGTGGTGTTGTGCAGGGTGATTGGGTCAGTGATGAGCAGGCGTTGCGCTTAGTCGCTGCACGGCTGAGAACCGATGGTCCACGGGCACAAAATAGCGCTGAACGTGATCAACTGGCACTACGCTGGTACCGATCGCTCGGTGCAGAGCGTGAGCTGATTGTGCGCTTGGATGATAACCATGCACCGCTATTGCAAGACCCAGGTAGCTTAACTCCAGCCGCTTGGGCCGCTGATCCGCAGCAGACTTTCGCTGGCGCCAGCACCTTTAATACCCGCAAGTCTATTCGCCATAAACAAGGCTCATTGACACTACGCGATGATAACTCGCAGCTGCCTTGGCACGTTAGCCTGTGGCAAGGCAGCCGCGCGGTCGAGCAGTATCTACCATTCACCGGTGCCGACCCGACTAGTTCGGGCGCGGTGATTGACCTGCAACGTGATTTTCGCGGTATTGATGCGGCAGTGAATACCTTCTTTGAGCTTGACCAACCGCTACAAGCAAGCTTTGGCGTTACCTTGTCTGAACAACACGATCGCCGTTATGGTTATGTGAATAACTTCGGTGAACGCGACGAATTGCGTCGCGATGAGCAAGGTGATGTCACCAACAAAGCGGCCTATAGCTTGTGGCAATGGCAGCCCGTCAATGCGTGGCAAATCATTGCCGGCGCGCGCTATAGTCAGCTGAATTTCACCGTGACTGACTACTACATCAATGCCAACAGCCCGGATGACAGCGGCAGCCGCGATAATTCAGCGTGGAGCTGGAATCTCGGCGTCAACTATAGCGTCAATGAACATACCGATGTGTTTTTAGCGCGAGGCCGCGGTTTTGAAACGCCCACCTTAACTGAGCTGGCCTACAGCGCTGAGGGCAGCGGACTTAATCAACAACTTGGCCCAGCCTACAATCAGCAGTGGGAAACTGGAGTAAAGTGGCGTTATGACAGTTGGCGCGCACAATTAAGCCTGTACCACATTAATAGCAGCGATGAGATTGTGGTTGATCAAAGCATTGATGGTCGCACCATTTATATCAATGCCGAGCAGACCGAACGCCGCGGCGTTGAGTTTGAGCAGCAATGGGAATTGCGTGAGCAGTTGGAATGGCGCCTGGCAGCGAGTTATATCGATGCCCGTTACAGCAACCAGGCACGCTTACCGGGAGTGGCGCAAAAAACGCTATACAGCCAGCTCAACTGGTATCCAGAGTTTTTATCGATACCAACCACTTTAAGCCTAATCACGGATTATCGCAGCAGTATCGCCGCAAATGACGCCAACTCGGTGATTGCTCCAAGCCATGTTTTATGGCACTTGGCAGTCAGCCAAGATTGGTCATGGGGTGATACCGAGCTACAGCCGTGGTTGAAGGTGCATAATGTCACTGATCGCGATTATGTCGGCTCGGTAGTGGTCAACCAAGGCAATGGCCGCGCCTTTGAGCCCGGTATTGGTCGCGAATTACAATTGGGTGTACGTATTACTCAACGCTGGTAAGCCAGCGATATAAGGTCCGGCGCGTGACCCCAAGCAATTGGGCCGCGCGCTGTTTATTGCCCTGACAATGAACCATAACCTTCTGTACGTAATCATCTTGTAATTGTTGCAACGTTGGCCATTGCGGCTGATTCGTTGCATGACTGCTATCGCTGTTACTATGAATGCGGCTAGGCAGATGCTCCGGCTCTATCAGGGCCCCGCGACAAAAAGTATAAGCGCGCTCAATAGCGTTTTGCAGCTCCCGCACGTTACCAGGAAACCGGTAATTCTGCAGACAACGCTGAGTAGCCGCAGAAAAACCACGAATCGGTTTAGCTTGCTGCTGTTTCAATTGCTCTAAGAACAACTCACTGAGCAGTAACACATCATCACCGCGTTGCCGTAATGGCGGTACCTCCAAGGCGAAGGTCTCGAGCCGATAGTACAAATCCTCGCGAAAGCTGCCCTCGATCATGCGCTGCTCAAGGGGTTGGTGAGTTGCTGCCATAATGCGCACATTAATGGTTACCTCGTGGTCACTGCCAACCGGACGCATGCGCCCTTCCTGCAGCACTCGCAATAGCTTGGCCTGCAAAGCCAACGGCATTTCACCAATTTCATCGAGTAGAAGGCTACCACCATCGGCTTCTCGCAATAACCCCGTACGGGCCTTTTGTGCTCCAGTGAAGGCTCCGGCAGCATGACCAAAAAATTCACTTTCCATCAGTTCAGCCGGGATTCCGGCACAATTGACGGCCAGAAAAGGTTGTTCTTTGCGGCTGCTGCATTGGTGCAATGCCCGAGCCACCAGCTCTTTACCCGTTCCACTTTCGCCCAAAATCAACACCGCACCATCGGCGCCGGCAATCTGCTGAATATCAGCATAAAGTTGCTGCATCACCCGACTATTGCCAATAATTCCAGCCGGACCTTGGTGTTGCTGACTGACGCGCTGATAATAGGCCACCTGCTGCTGTAAATCATAGAACTCGAGTACCCGCGCAACACTCACCAGCAAATGATCAAGATCGAGCGGCTTAGTGATAAAATCATCAGCGCCCTGACGCAGCGCTGCTACGGCTTGATCGACTGTGCCAAAAGCGGTGATCAGAATAAAAGCGGGGGCCGAAGGTCGTTGTTTAAGCTGGTTTAGCAGCTGTAATCCGGACATACCCGGCAAACGAATATCACTGAGCACAAGCGCATAAGCATTATCGTTGATAACCGCAAGCAAGGCTTCGGCATCGGCAAAACTCGATACTTGGTAGCCTGCGCTTTCTAGTTCTTCGTGCAATAAATCACGCAAGCTATCATCGTCTTCAACCACTGCAATCTGAATTGGTGTCGTCATGCTTATTACTCAGCTCTCGGCAACTCAATAGTGACTTCACAACCGCCCTTTGGCGCATTTTTAAGCTGCAAACGGCCATGATGATCAGCGATCACTTGCGCGCATATCGCCAAGCCCAAACCACTCCCCTGACCACTCGCCTTGGTGCTCGAAAACGGCTCAAGCAACTGTGGCACTGAATAGTTATTGGGCAGTCCTGGGCCATCATCGATAACACGTAGAGTGAGTGTTGATGGTGTTGCTACAACGCTGACCAGCACCCGTTGTTGAGCAACTTGAAGTGCGTTGCGCAGAATGTTTACCAAGGCTAATTCTAACCGTGCTACATTTCCATGCAGCGCCGCGCGCTGGGCATTTGCGTGAATGTCGCACTCAATATGACGGTGATCAAATTCAAATTGCACACTGTCGCATGCGGCCGCCACGACATCGGTTATCATCAGCCGTTCATTGCCTTGCTCACCACTACGGCCAAAATTGAGAAGTTGCTGAACTAGGGTGGTTAAGCGGTTGACCTGACCAGTAATGGCCATTAGTTGCCGCTGTGTATCAGGCTGCTCACCGACCTGTTGCTGTAGCTTTTTGGCGCGCCCCGCGATGACCGTCAATGGCGCACCTAATTCATGTGCTACACCGCGTGCTACCTGTCCCATGGACGCCAATCGTTGCGCCTCGTTGATACTATCCAACATAGTATTAAGGCACTGTGCCACTTCGCGTAATTCGTTCGGGCCGGCGGCAGCAGCTCGATGCTCCGTAGCACCAGCACTGACCTCACGCATGCTCTGCACTAGGCGTTGTAGATGGCGACCAACCGCAGTTTTGTGGCCAATGACGACCACGGTGGTGAGTGTGGCACTGAGCAATAACCATACCCACCAAGCTAATGATTGTAATTGTTCAAGGGAGTTATCAAAGTCGCGAGCGCGTCGGGTTACTTGCAATAGACCAACAATTTGTCCACCGCGATCGGCTAATGGAAAAAATCGCGAGAATACGTCACGACCCGCTACCTCGCGATAACTATCACGCTGCTCACCGGTACGCACCACCGATTCAGCTAAACGACTCTCGGTGAGGTCGCGTTCGACCGGGCCTGCCGCAGCAACCAACTGACCACGGGTATCATAGACTGCCGCGCCATGCACGCGACCGATACTAAACACCGCATCTAAACTAGCCTGCACGGCTGTAATGTCGGCATTCAGCAAGGCTTCACTCACCGGAAGACTGATAGCCCGGCCAAGTAGCGCTACATCGTCCCGCAAACGTGCGTCTTCATTATGCTGCAGAACACTGAAGCCGGTACCGATTGCCAACGCGGATACCACGACCAAGGGCAGCACCAACGCCAACAACACACTGGCCTGTAGACTATTCAATCGTTGTTTCAATGACACGGTGTATCTTTTTGTCCCAAGTGACTGCTTTATAGCGTATCAAAAGTATACACAATTTTAGAGGTCAAATCATGTTGAATTATTTTATATATAAAAATCAATTAATTATGATATTGGCACGGTGCTTGCTACATACTTTATGAGTTTATTTTGTCGTGACTACTAAACGACTCATATCACCGAAGGAGAATCACCTATGCGAACCACATTAATTGCCATGAGTATTGCGTCATTGTTTGCCATTGCCGTCACCAGCGCGCAGGCAGCGCCTATTCAGGCCGATGATATGGCACAGCAAAAGAACCCCGTGATGGAAGTCAACGAGCAGAAGCTAGAGCAGTTCGTGACCGCTATGAACGGTGTACAAGAAGTTAGCAACAAGTATATGGATGAGTTTCAACGTGCCGAGAACGCTGAAGAAGCACAAGCTATTCAGCAAAAGGCTCAACAAGAGATGCTCCGTGCAGTGAATGATTCAGGCCTAAGCCCTGACGAATACAACGCAATCGTTCAGCAAGCACAACAAGACGACGAGTTACGCGCTCGTATTGACGAGCTAATAACCGAATAACTCTACGTTTTGTTACATAACAACTCCCCGAAAAGCCAATTTGGAAACGAATTGGCTTTTTTTTAACGCGTTGATCACGTTTAATGAATCCTCTCATCTACAAGGAATCAGCCCGTGAGCACTTCCTGGCAAGCCGTATCTGAGCGTTATCAGCCGTACTTACAATTGAACTTTATCATCACCCTGGTGATTATTGCCTCACCGCTGGTGGTGGCGCAATTTATTGAGCCGTTGCAGCCACTGCTGCCGGCTTGGTATTGGTTACTTGCTGGTTGGCTGGTGCTGCTACTATTTCTACTCGGCTTTATTGCACCGCGCCGCTATCACTACACTGCTTTTGCCGCCACCGACGTGGCAATTATGCTGCGACGCGGAGCGTTATGGCGCAGTCAGCGCGGGGTGCCGCTCAATCGTATTCAGCACGTTGAGATCAAAGAGGGTTGGTTAGAACGACAATTCGGTATTTGCCAACTGTGTATTTATACCGCGGGTAGTGGCGGCGCTGATATTCGCATCCCGGGCTTACCACCCCAGCTCGCAGAGCCACTAAAACAGCAGTTGCTGCGCACCATTGCCGCAGAACAACTGTTGGAGCAGAACGATGACTGAGTTGCTGTGGCAACGCCCTAAAGTCATTACCATTGCCTACTTTGTGCTGCGCCAGCTCAAGCAATTAGTGAGCAATTTCAGTAACTTTATACCGATGCTTAGTGCGCTGTTTGTCACCGGTATCAGCCTGCAATCATTCGTACTGATTAGTCTTGGTTACGTGCTGTTCGTGATGATTGGTGCGGTGCTCAGTTATCGCTATTTTGCCTTTGCAGTCACTGATGATGCCTTACATATGCGTAGCGGGGTGCTTAATCGGCAGCAACTCACGCTCAAATTTGCGCGTATTCAACAAGCTGAAATCAAACAACCTTGGTATTTTCGGCCGTTTCGCTTGACCATTATTGGGGTTGATAGCGCTGGCTCAAGTGGTAAAGAAATCGAGATCCCGGGCTTAACCTTAATCGCCGCGCAACAGCTTCGTGGGCAGCTACTGAGCGGGCAAAGCAATGGTAGCGACGACAACAACACCACTGCGCTAGCGCCGCAGCTCGACTATCACTACCAATTCAGCTTAGGCGAACTGCTGCGTGGTGGCTTGATGGATAACAAAGTATGGCTGCTGATGGCGGTATTGGTGTACCCCTTGAGCCAGCTCAATGTGTTTGAAGACTATGTCGCCCCATGGCTGCAGCAACAAGCCGTGGCATGGTCGCAAACACCTGCTGTGACAGTAACTATCGCCGTGATTAGTGGCGTGATAGCACTTTTTATTGCCGGTCTACTGGTGACCTTGGTGACCGATTACCGGCTGACATTATCCATTCATAAAGGACGTTTTCAGGCTCAAGCTGGGCTATTAACGATTCGCTCGCTGAGTTTTCGCTACCATAAACTACAGCGTGTGGTGTTCAAGCAAAATCTCCGCGGCTTATTGCTCAGCCGTTGGAGCCTCGCACTCAATCAACTGCGCCCGACCGTGCGCCAGCAATCACAGCAGCAGATATTCCGCTTACCGGTACTTGATCAGTCGCTCGTAGCTACACTGCGCCGGCACTTACGGCTACCCGAGCCCAGCCAGTTAGTCTGGCAAGCACTGCCGTTTGCAGCGCTATTAGGGCCCAGTTTGGTGATTGCGCTACTGGCTATGGTGGCAAGCTGGTGGTGCTATGTCGCTATCCCCATGGATAATTTACCACTGCAACTGATTGCTGCTGCATGGTTACTGCTGCAACTATGGCTGATCGTCCATTGGCGGCGCTATCGGTTTGCCCATGAAACCAGCTGGTTGGTGGTTCGACGCGGGGTGCTGGGGCAACGTGAACTGTGGTATCCACTGCATAAACTGCAGCAAATCAATGTGAATCAGTCACCGTGGCAACGGCTACTCGGGGTAGTTACATTGCAGGTCATTGGCGCAGCAGGAAGCGAAGCACTGGTTATAAAGCCGGCGGTGAGCGCCTATCAGCTGCAGCAACGCTGGCTGACAGACATCAGTAGCAGCCAAAAATCATGGATGTGAATGCTCATCGCGGCACTGCTCGAGGGGAAACTCAAACTCAATGGTGGTGTGGGCTAAATGAAACGGCTCCAGCCGTTCAGCTACTTGCGTCTTCAATCTGCGCAGTTCGCTAGTACTGTAATCGCCGTGCAAAGCAAGATGGGCCGTACACACGTGACGTTCGCCATCGAGCGACCACACATGCAAATGATGCACGTCTGCCACTTCAGTGAGTTCACTCAGTGCCTTATGGATGGCTGCTGTTAAGCTCTCATCAGGCGCTGCCTGCACAAAGAGTTTAATGGTCTCCGACAGGCTTTTCACCACATTCAGGAGGATGAACAAGGTGAAGGCTATTGATAACAGTGGGTCTAAAATAGGCCAGTCAGCAAACATCAAGACGATAGATACCAGCAGCACCGCCACCCAGCCCAACACATCTTCCAGCAAGTGCCAATTTAACACCCGTTCGTTCATGGTCTTGCCACGGCTGAGCTTATAAGCGGCATAACCATTAATGGCGATGCCCAACACGGCCAGCGCCAACATGCCCTCAGCATGGGGCATTTGCGGTTGCCATAAGCGCGGGATAGCCAACATCAAGATCCACACTGAACCGGCAATCAAAATCACCGCGTTAATCAACGCTCCCACCAAGGATAACCGCTGGTAGCCATAGGTGTAACGTTGACTGGGGTCGCGCCCACTGAGTTTATTCAACACCCACGCGCTACCAATGGCGATGCTATCACCGAGGTCATGCACGGCGTCAGCCAATATCGCTGTGCTATTGGTCAGTATGCCGCCAATAAACTCAATAATAGTAAAGCCCAAATTGAGGAAAAACGCCCAGCCAATGCGCTGCGACGAGCTTTCACCGTGATCATGGTGATGGTGGTGATGGTGGTGATGCGCCATTACGGTGAGTTATCCAACGTAGTCAATGTGTAGTGACTGGATGAGGCGTTCTTGCCACTCCAAAATGGGCGCTGGGCGACCGAAGTAAAAGCCCTGAAATTTAGCGCAACCCATTTCTTGCAAGCGTTTGGCTTGGCCATGGGTTTCAACGCCCTCGGCAATGACATCAATACCCAAACTGCGGCCCAAGCCGAGAATAGAGCTAATAATGATCTCATCATTTTTGTTCAGCAATAATTCGCGTACAAACGACTGGTCAATCTTCAACTGATACAAAGGCAACCGGCGTAAGTAGGCGAGCGACGCGTAGCCAGTACCAAAGTCATCCAATGAGAATTTAACCCCCAAATCCGCCAAACGATGCATACGTCGTGCGGTTTGTTCAACATCTTTAATCAGCATACCCTCGGTGATTTCAAGCTCGAGCCGTTGCGGATCGATATGTTCATCAGCGATACATTGCATAATTTGTGCTACAAAAGTGCCCTCACTAAATTGTCGCGGGCTAATATTGACCGCCAACGATAAGCCTCGTAGCCGTTCATGTTGCTGCCACTCGTTAAGGATCCCGCAAGCCTGACGCACCACCCAATCACCTAAATCGATGATCAGCCCCGTGGTTTCAGCCACCGGGATAAATTCACTGGGTAAAATATCGCCTAACTCAGGATCATGCCAACGACACAACAACTCACCGCCAATCACTTGCTGGGCAGCATTCACCTGCGGCTGCATATAAAGCTGTAAACCATTGTTATCAATCGCTTTACGTAACGCATTCTCAATATTCACGCGGCGGGTAATATTTTGCTGCATATCGACATTGAAGAAGCGCACGCCCCCCGGGCCCAGTAACTTGGCATCGGCTAAAGCGAGATCACCGTTTTTGAGCAATGATTCAGCGGTTTCATTCATATCAGAAAACATGGTCACGCCAATATTGATCGCAACTTTATGTGGGCTACCGGCTAACTCAAATGGCTCATTAAAGGCGGTCAATAGTGCTTTTGCCCAATTGCGAGCACCCATAATGGCATGCTCTCGGTCGTCACTTAAGTCTTCTAGAATCACCACAAAATCGTCAGCGCCTAACCGAGCAGCGGTAGCGGTTTCATCAATCAAACCAGCTATGCGTATTCCCACTTGCCGCAACAAATCATCGCCAATAGCATGCCCCAAGGTATCGTTGATCACGGTAAAGCCGACCAAATCGATAGCAAATAATGCCCCCTCATAGCGGGTACGCTGATAGCTCAGCACGCCATGGCCCAGATGCTCCAGCAAACGACTGCGATTGGCCAAGCCAGTCACCGAATCAAAGTATGCCAGTCGATTGAGTTGCTCTTGTATTTCGATGTGCTCGGTGATGTCCGTGGAAATACCGCAAAGCCCAAAAATATCGCCGTCGGGGTCTCGTAGTGGAATTTTTACCGATAAGAACGTGCGTAATTCACCAGTACGAATTTTATTAGTCTCCTCATCCACCACCCGTTCACCTTGATCCAATACGCGACGATCGTTCTGGCGAATCTGGGCGCAGGTTTGTGCATCAAAAAACTCATCGTCCAGTTTGCCGACAATAGCGCCTGGCGTTGTTGCTAACAGATTGGCAACGCGCTGATTGGCATAGGTATAGCGGCCCTCGCGGTCTTTGATATAAATGTAGCCCTCTACGGTATTCAAGATGGTATTGAGTTGTTGCTCACTCTGCTGTAACTGAAATGTTTGTCGCTTTACTTGGCCGCGTAATAAGTAGGTGAAGCCTAATGCCAAGACTAAAATCGCTAATAGCCCATAGGTGAAATAGTAAAAAAATTCCGGGGTTGGTTCGGCTGCGTACACCTCCCAGCGCTGCATCACCTGTGCATAAGGTGACTGATTATCGTTCTTCCAGCTGCTGATATAGCCCTCAATGGTGGCGATGTATTGCTTGGCGGTGTTGG
>CAYXGO010000024.1:0-12757 GCA_964464575.1 uncultured Pseudomonas sp.
CGGCATCATCTAACAGCTGATCTTTCAATACCATCTTGCCATACGCGGTGATCACGGCAATCTCAGGGCGGGTTAAGCCTTTGCCTTGCGCTTGACGTTCGGCCAATTGGTCATCATCCGGCAAATATTCGAGGCTACGGTTCAACAAACCCTCACGCTCTAAATGGTGGATAAAGCGCTGCATTTCTTTAATTTGGTCTGGACCGCGCAAACACGTCACTGAGATAGATTGTGATTGACGGAAACAGTCACGAATCACAATTTGCGCAACCTCATCAGTCATTTCATAGAGTAACTCATCACGTTGTTTGCGAGTGATATCACCGTTAGCCATCGAACCGTTCAGTAAGATCTTGATATTAACTTCGTTATCTGAACAGTCGACGCCACCGACGTTATCGATGGCATCGGTGTTGATGCGACCACCACTCAGAGCGTATTCAATGCGACCTAATTGAGTGAAACCTAAGTTACCGCCTTCACCGACAATCTTGGCACGCAACTCACTCCCGTTGACCCGTACGGCGTCATTGGCACGGTCACCGACATCGCTGTCGCTTTCTTTACTGCTCTTCACGTAGGTACCGATACCGCCGTTCCACAGTAAATCAACGGGCATTGCCAAGATGGCACGGATGATCTCGTTCGGAGTCATCGATTTTTTCGGTGAGCCAAATAATTTCTTCATCTCCGGCGTAAGCTCAATGGCTTTGGCAGAACGCAGGAAAATACCACCACCGCCGGAGATTAATTTACGATCATAATCGTCCCAGCTTGAGCGCGGCATATCGAATAAGCGCTGGCGTTCAGCAAAACTGCTCGCCGCATCGGGCTCTGGGTCGATGAAGATATGCATATGGTTGAAGGCCGCCACTAAGCGCGTATGCTTCGACAACAACATACCGTTACCGAACACGTCACCGGCCATATCACCAATGCCTGCTGCGGTGAAGTCAGTGGTTTGACAATCAATGCCGATTTCACGGAAGTGACGCTTCACTGACTCCCAGGCACCGCGCGCGGTGATGGCCATTTTCTTGTGGTCATAACCAACTGAGCCGCCTGAAGCAAACGCATCACCGAGCCAGAATTGATACTCGTTAGAAATACCATTGGCGATATCAGAGAAAGTCGCAGTACCTTTATCAGCGGCAACCACTAAATACGGGTCATCGTCATCATGACGCACTACGTGCTCAGGTGGCACAATCTCGCCGTTAACAATGTTATCGGTGATATCGAGTAAGGCACGAATAAAGGTGCGATAGCAGGCTTTACCTTCTTCAAAGAACGCTTCGCGCTCATCTGGCAGGTGCTTGCAGAAGAAACCGCCTTTGGCACCAACCGGCACAATCACCGTGTTTTTAACCTGCTGTGCTTTCACCAAGCCCAGTACTTCAGTACGGAAGTCTTCACGGCGGTCTGACCAACGTAATCCGCCGCGCGCTACTTTACCGCCGCGCAGGTGAACACCTTCGACCCGCGGTGAGTACACGAAGATTTCAAACTTCGGTAACGGCAACGGCATTTCTGGAATCAGTTCAGGGATATATTTCACCGAAATATAAGGTTTCTCATTGCCATGCTGATCAGGTTGGAAGAAGTTGGTACGTTGCGCGGCCAGAATTAATTCCACATAACGACGAATGATCCGATCGTCATCAAGGTTCGCGACGTTCTCTAATTCAGCGCCAATACGTACTTCTAACGCTTCGATTTTCTTATTGCGGTTCTTCGTGGCCGGTTCAAATTTGGTGTAGAACAGCTTCACGATCAATTTGGCAATTAATGGGTACTTAGCGAACGCGCTCTCAATGTAACTCTGACTAAAGGTTGAGCCAATTTGCCGCATGTATTTGGCAAACATACGCAAAATTACCACTTGACGACCGTTGAGTCCGGCACTGAGTACCAGCTTGTTAAAGCCATCGTCTTCGTAGTGTCCCTGCCAAACTTTGGCAAAGGCATCTTGGAATACATCACGAATATCTTCCAGATTTAACTTGCTGCTGTTATGCAACATCTGGAAATCAAGGATCCAATTTAATTGACCGTCAGTGGTTTTAATCTGATAGGGACTCTCACCGATAATGCGTAAACCAAAGTTTTCCAACATCGGCAACACATCAGATAAATGAATCGGTTCGTCCTTGTGAAATAGCTTCAAGCGAATTTTTTTGCTGCTTTCGTTCTCTTCACGCGAGCGATAGAACAACATCCCTAACTTGTGCTCACCATCAAGCGCTTCAAGTTGCTGTAAGTCTGCAATTGCTACCGATGGTAATACTTCTTCTTTGTAGGCCCGCGGGAACGCGTTGTGATACTGCTTACTCAACTCATTGGCACGCGCTTCACCAAAGGTGCTGCGTAAAATACGTTCAAAATTATCTTCCCAGGTACGGGCCGCTTCAATCAAATTTTGCTCGAGTTCTTTCACGTCGATATCCTGTACTTGGTTACCTAAACGCACGGTGTAATGGGTGCGGGCCAGCGATGATTCGGAAAAATAAGTGGTAAAGTCGACATCAACAGCGCTCGCAAAGGTGTTGGCGAGTACCTGTTGGGTCTTTTGCCGCAGTAAGGTGTTGTAGCGCTCTTTCGGCACGTAAACCATGCACGATGCAAAGCGACCAAAAATGTCGCGGCGAACGAATACGCGGGTCATGTCGCGTTCTTGCATCTGCAATACACCTAACCCGACTTCGAGCAAATCAGCTTCATTAGCTTGCACAATCTCATCGCGTGGGTAGGTTTCTAAAATGTTTAATAAGGCTTTTGAGGCGTGTGAGCGCGGCGCAAAACCCGAGGCATCCATGACCCGTTGAACTTTTTCGCCGACCAGCGGTACATCGCGGGTACTATTATTATAGAAGCTACTGGCGTACAAACCGATAAAGCGGTCTTCGCCAATCACTCTACCCTTCTTGTCAAAGCGCTTCACACCGATATAGTCGGCATAGGCTGGGCGATGAACCCGTGCCTTGCTGTTGGTTTTGGTGACCATTAACAGGTTGTCGTCAAAGGTCAATTCGCGGGTGATTTCAGGTAACGATGACACTAAGCGCTCTTTATTATTAGCCGAACGACGCATCAGGCCTAAGCTTGAGTCTGCTTGTTGGCGAATCACATAGTCGCCTTCAACCGCGGCTAAGTCATAACGGCGATAGCCCAACAACATGAAGTTGTCTTGCGCTAACCAATGCAAAAAGCGCTGACTTTCTTCAAGTTTTGCGGCATCGCCGGGATATTTGATATCACTCAATTGTGCTGCCACGTCGAGCATCTTTTGACGCATTGCCTGCCAGTCGGTGACCGCTAAAGTGACTTCTTCCATCACTGATTGCAGTTCTTTTTTCAGGCTGTCGATAGCTTCTTTGCTCGACTGGCGATCCACTTCCACCAAAAACACCGTGTCAACCTCGTTATCGCCGCGGGTACCAGCACGCAATAATTCGGTGATGCGGCCCTGACTATCGCGCTTGTGGCTGATTGGCAGGTGCAATAATTGATGGGAGTTGATACCCAAACGCGATAAGGCCATGCGCACGGAATCGACCATGAACGGCATATCGAATTGGATAATTTCAATGATGGTATGCGCCGACTCCCAGCCATGGCGAGCCACGTCTGGATTGTAGACTTTGATCAGTGCTTTGTTACCGGACTTGTATTCGTTGATGCTGTGCCACAGCCCAATCACCGCACCATAAATGTCCGGTAAAAAAGCACTGATAAAAGTCTACAATTCATCCGGTGAGATGTTCTTAAATAACCTCATCGCAAAGTCACGGATAATATCGGCTCGATCAGTCGCACGTTGTGTGATGAGATCGGCTACCTTCTGCAAAACCACTGGGATCTGGCCTTCGCCAAACGCGTTCATGCTAGTGTCCTTGTAACCAATTAAGAGAGAGCACCTCTATTGTCGGACATTTAGCTACGCTATTCAATGCTTAAAAAGCGTAAAGGATAGTGTTCAGACCACGAATTTCGCGGCCTGAACCTAATTCAGGCTGGCGTCGATCTTTTCTTCTAAATCAGCGGCCAAATTCGGCAGCTGACGTAACTCAGTAAGCAACTGGCGCAGCAGTTGTTGGCGGTCATTAGAAAACCGTTGCCACTGTGTTAGCGGGGTAATCAGCCGTGCAGCCACTTGCGGATTACTACTATTTAATTGCTTGATAGCGGCAGTAATAATGCGATAGCCAGCACCATCTTGACGGTGAAAACTGACCAAATTACGGCCAAAGGTGGCTAGCAGTGCGTAAACTCGATTGGGGTTAGCGAGAGTAAACAATGGATGCTGCAACAACTGCTGTACCCGTTCGACGGTCTCTGCTGCTGGCACTTGTGCTTGTACCGCAAACCATTTATCCATCACCAACGGTTGCTGTTGCCATTGTTCGGCAAACTCACTCAACAACTGCGCGGCAATCGGCAATTGTAAATGCACCGCAGTTTGCAGCGCGGCATATTGATCGGTTAGGTTATCGGCTTGCTGATAATGGCTCATCACTCGTTGCCAGGTGGCGGCGTCATTCGGTGCGGTCGCACTCTGATAATACAAGGCTAAATTGCTCAAGCTGCGCGCCGCAATAGCGTCAGCGCTCAATGCATAATTAGTTTGCCGATACTGCACATATAACTGTGTACACGGCGCTGCAATAGCCTGTGCGATGCTGTCGCGTAACTGCCGTGACACGGTGGCGATTTGTTCAACCGGTATCAGCCCAGAACAATGTTCAGCAATTTCTTCAGGGCTTGGTGGCACTAATGCCAAGGCCCGTAACGCTGGGTCGATATCAGCACGACAGAGCTGTTGTAACGCACTAACAGCCGCGTCACTGAGTTGTGCTGCGGTATTGTGCTTCAACGCCTCTAGCAGCACCTCGGTATACAGCCGTTGTGCAGCCTCCCAGCGCGTTACCGGCTGCTTGGCGTGCGCCAACAACACCAGTAAATCGGCTTGGTCTTGTTGATAGTCGAGCTTTATCGGCGCACTGAAATTCTCAAATAATGCTAATACAGGGCGTTGCTCACTGCAGGCAACAGCTAGCGTTTGCTGACCATCACGTAATTCAAATAAATAACTGCCTGATTCATGCTGAATCAACCTATCACTGCTCAGTTGCAACAAATCGCCCGCAGCATCGTACGCGCTCAATAACACTGGCATATGCTGCGGTTGCTTATCGGTTTGTCCGGGGGTCGAAGGCGTGTGTTGGGTAAAGGTCAGCGTAAAGCCCGTGGCTGTCGCCTGCTGCTCCACGTTCACATGTGGGGTTCCCGCTTGGCTATACCAGCGTCTAAATTGACTTAAATCACGATCATTGGCCTGCTCCATCGCGCGGATGAAATCTTCACAGGTCACCGCTTGCCCATCGTGGCGCTCGGTATACAAACGCATACCCCGCATAAAGCCCTGCTCGCCCAACAAGCAATGCTGCATACGGATCACTTCAGCGCCTTTGTTATAGACCGTGACGGTATAAAAGTTATTCATCTCGACCACTTTGTCAGGCCGAATAGGATGCGCCATGGGGCTGGCATCTTCATTGAATTGGTGGCTTCGAATCACTTTGATGGCTTGAATACGGTGCACTGCCGGCGAACTCATATCGGCACTAAATTCTTGATCGCGGAATACCGTTAAGCCTTCTTTCAAGCTCAGTTGAAACCAATCGCGGCAGGTAATGCGGTTACCGGTCCAATTATGAAAATATTCATGACCGATCACTGATTCGACGTTAATAAAATCCTGATCAGTTGCGGTTTTTGCATCAGCCAATACGTACTTCGAGTTAAAGATATTTAACCCTTTATTTTCCATGGCGCCCATATTGAAGAAATCAACAGCGACAATCATGTAAATATCTAAGTCGTATTCATAACCAAAACGCTGCTCATCCCAACGCATTGCGCGTTTCAGTGATTGCATCGCATAATGCGCTCGCTCGGCATTGCCATGATCGACATAGATTTGCAGGCTCACTGTGCGCCCTGATTGGGTTACAAACTCGTCATCAATGCGGTCAAAGTCGCCAGCCACCAAGGCAAATAAATAGGCAGGTTTGGGGTGTGGATCATGCCATGTGGCCATGGTTCGACCATCATCCAACTGCCGCTGCTCAATAAGATTGCCGTTACTTAATAAGTATGGGAACTGCTTGGCATCGGCATAAATGGTGGTGGTGAAAACAGCTAAAACATCAGGGCGATCCAGATAATAGCTAATACGCCGGAAACCCTCCGCTTCACATTGCGTACAAAACGCCCCAGCAGATTTATACAGCCCTTCTAGGGCGCTATTCTCACTTGGGTTTATAATAGTTTCGACACACAGCACAAACTGTTCGGGTAGGTTCTGCAGCTCCAATAAGTTAGCGCTAAGCTGGTATTCATGCGGCTGCATCAACTGACCGTCGAGCCACAGGTTCACTAATTGCAGATGCTCACCGTTCAGTTGCAACGGCTGCTCACTGACCCGGCGCATGTGCATGGTATTAAGCACGCGGGTAGCGCTATCATGCAAATGAAATTCCAGTTCGACAGTGTCAATCACATACGCTGGAGCGCGATAATCGCTCCGCAACTTAGCTACATGCTGGCTCATAGTTATACCGATTCGGGGCGTCGTAATATAGTGATACCGGTGTAGCCATAGAACAAGGCGATCAGTGGTGTTAACCAGTTAAAGAATGCATAGGGTGCGAATTCTAAAGGGCTCACGGCTAAGGTTGCCATCATAAACGCACCACAGGTATTCCACGGGATCAGCGCTGAGGTAATCGTTCCGCTATCTTCCAGAGTTCGCGATAACACCCGCGGATCGAGGTCACGATTTTCATATTGCTCACGGAACATACGGCCTGGAATCACAATCGCCATGTACTGATCAGCAGTTAGCACGTTGGCACCAAAACAGGTAAATAATGTGGCAGCGATCAAATCGCCGGTGCTTTTAATGAAACCGAGCAAACTTTGAATCATGCGTTCTAATAAGCCCAATTTTTCCATGATAGCGCCAAAGGTCATGGCACTTAAAATGATCCACATGGTATTGAGCATGGAGGACATACCGCCACCACTAAGCAATTCATTTAACTCTGCAGAACCCGTTTTGATGGCAACACCGTCAGTCAGTGCACTCCATACCACCATAATGGTCGCAACGGCAGAGCTCTGCCCTTCAGCAATGGCAGTAATCAACTCTGGCTGAAATAGCACAGCCCATAGACCACCGAGCAAGGCGCCGAAGAATACCGATGGCAATGCTGGTTTACCACGTGCGGCCAAAAACAGCAGCACCAGCAGAGGGACCAACATTTCCCAACCGATGTTATAGGTGTTATTGAGTTCTAATTGCATGCGTTCAAGTTCTAGCGCATTGAAATTTGTGTCGGCATTCAGCCCGAGTAAAACAAACAAGACTAATGCAATTATAAATGCTGGGCCTGCGGTATAGGCCATATAGCGAATATGTTGAAATAACTCACTGCCCGCAACAGCCGGCGCTAGGTTGGTAGTATCTGATAGCGGCGACATTTTATCGCCAAAATAGGCCCCCGACACCACAGCACCGGCGGTGATAGCAGGTGACATATCCATGCCAACGGCAATACCCATTAGCGCGACACCAATGGTTGCCGCAGTGGTCCATGAACTCCCGATGGCTAACGAAATAATCGCGCAGATGAGCGCTGAGGCAGCGTAAAACCAACTTGGACTCAACAGCTCCAAGCCGAAATAAATCATAGTTGGGACGGTGCCCGATAATAACCAAGTACCAATTAATGAGCCCACAGCCAAAATAATAAGCAAGGCACCCATGGCAACAGAGATGCCAGATTTAATGCCATCTTCGATGTCGGCCCAGGTGAAACGATTATAAAAACCAATCGCCATAGCTACGCCACTAGCGATCCACAGTGCTATTTGATTGGGGCCATAAGATGAATCTTCACCATACAAAAATACCGATGCGCTTAACAAGGCAATCAAAACAACAAGTGGGGTGAGTGCCTGCAACAGGCTTGGCGAACGCGTCACCGTGGGCGTTTCTGTATGCATCCTAATTCTCTCTAAAATTTAATCGGCGAATTCTAACACGCTGAAGGTTGGGGTAAAACAAACTCTACCCCAACCCTATTCGCTCTATTTGTCAGTCTTCTGTTGCGCTTGCAAACGGCGTTCCCAGAAGGTCGCGTTTTTGATACCCAGTTTGACTGGATCAAAGGTGATAGGACCACCGGCTTTTTGTTGCTCTTCGTAATCTTTCAAGCAACGCATAGTCGGTTTGTACATGAAGAAAATCACTAAGATACCGACAATATTGATCCAAGCCATTAAGCCCACGCCAATATCACCGATGCCCCAGATATAACCAGCGCTATTAACGGTTCCGTACGCCACCATAGCCATCAGCAACACCTTAAATAGCATTAGCGGTAATTTGCCCTTAAAAATGCGATTTAAATAGGCCACGTTGGTTTCGGTAATGTAGTAGTACGCCAAGATAGTGGTAAAGGCGAAGAAAAACAGCGCAATACCAACAAAAATTGGACCGAGGCTACCAAATACGCTTTGTAACGCTAACTGGGTAAATGCTGCCGAGCCAATTTCAGTATTGGCAGCAACGTTTTGCACAATAAACTGCCCCGCTGGTAACTCACCAACGACATTGTATTGTTGGGTAATCAAAATCATTAACGCGGTTGCGGTACAGACAAACAAAGTATCAATGTATACCGAGAACGCTTGTACCAAACCTTGTTGCGATGGGTGATCAACTTCTGCTGCTGCGGCGGCATGTGGGCCTGAGCCTTGGCCTGCTTCATTCGAATAAATGCCCCGTTTCACACCCCAACCAATAGCCGCTCCAAAACCGGCTTGCGCGGTGAACGCATCGGACAGAATCAGCCAGAAAATATCACCGACTTTGTCGAGGTTGAGGAACACCACAATCAGCGCCATCACAATATAACCAAGGGCCATAAAAGGCACCACGATTTGAGTGAAGTTGGCGATACGACGGATACCACCAAAAATGATGAAGGCTAAAACAATTAAAATAACCGCTAAAGCGACTAATTTATGGGTTCCTACTTCACCGAAGCTGGTCACCACCATGTTACCGTCACCAAAGATTTGCGTGACGGCATTACCCACCGCATTGGCTTGTACGCCAGGCAAGAAAATACCGCAACCGATGATCGCCGCAATTGCAAAGAGAATACCTAACCAACGCCAGCCCAGGGCACGCTCAAAGTAATAAGCCGGACCACCGCGGTATTGGCCATCTTCTTCTACTTTATAGAGCTGACCTAAGGTTGATTCAACGTATGCGGTACTAGCGCCCAAAAAGGCCACAACCCACATCCAAAATACGGCACCCGGGCCACCAAAACCGATGGCAGCAGCGACACCGGCAATGTTACCCACGCCTACACGGCCGGATAATGACACCGCTAACGCTTGGAAGGATGAAATACCTTTATCGGAATCATTGCTGCTGACCAGCAGCTTGAACATTTCTTTGAAGTGACGAACTTGCCCGAAGCGCGTCAAAATGGAGTAGAACAGACCGGCGCCTAAGCACAAGTAAATCAGTGCGTCGCTCCATACCCAATTATTTAAGGTACTGACTATTTCCTGCATAAAATGCCCCTGAATTATTGTTATCGTTGGTTTCAAGTTACCGCAGTAATCTGCCACAGCAGCCTTGGAATAGCCATAAAAAAACCGCCAACGGCGGTTTTTTCGTGGCTAATTCATGGCAATTTTGTTTGCCTCAATAATGTCGAAGCCCAGTTTTACCGTTTCTTCGAGATACGGATCGTACTCGGGTAATTGACTGGTTACCTCATCAGTGAGTGCTTCAAGATCTTTCACTGGTTCTAGCCCTAAGCGCTGTAAACGCTGGTTAGCTCGTTCTAATTTGAGCTTATTGTCTGCTGCTTCTTCCGCTTTGCGTTCAGATAACACTAAGCTTAACCAGGTTTTGTCTTTATTAGCCTGATACGTTTCAATGTCCTCAAGAATATAGACAAATTCGGGATTTTTTGGCACTCGGCTATCAAATTTCTGTTGCCACTCAGTTAGTTTGGCATCAGAAAACACGCCAACCTCTTTATATGGCGCGCGTTCAAGCTGATCCCATGGTAAGGCATTGTCCTGACTACTTTCACCAAACTCCTCTGCATCGGTATACGCTGGGTAGAGAATATCCGGTGTCACGCCACGCAACTGCGTACTACCACCATTTATACGATAAAACTTAGCGATGGTGTATTGCACACTCCCTATAGGTTGATCAAAAAAATCAAAACGTCTTGCTAGGCCGCGGTGCTGCTGTACCGTGCCTTTGCCATAGGTATTTTCGCCAACAATGACTGCACGACCATAGTCTTGCAGTGCTGCGGCAAAGATTTCCGATGCTGAGGCGCTATAACGGTCAACCATCACCACAACCGGGCCCTTGTAATAGGTTTGACCATCGCGATCACTGTTAATTTCTTTACGCCCACCCGCTTGAGCCACCTGTACGACTGGTCCTTGATCAATAAACAAGCCGGTCAGCGTAATCGCTTCACTGAGTGACCCACCGCCATTTCCACGCAAGTCAATAATTAAGCCTTCGACCTGTTCAGTCGTCATCTGGTCAATGAGCGCAACAACATCACTGGTGAGGTTGTTGTAGAAGCCAGGAATGTTAATAACACCCATTTTACGACCGGCGTAATCACCTTCTTCAGGCGTTTTTACTTCGGCTTTGGCGGCACGGTCTTCTAACTTCACTTTATCGCGCACAATTGCTACTTCGCGCGGCGCTGAGCCTGCACCTTGATTAGCCTTAATGACTTGTAAACGCACGGTGGTGCCTTTTGGCCCTTTGATCAGCTCAACCACATCATCTAAGCGCCAACCCACTACATCGACGAATTCGGCTTTGGCATCATCACCTTGACCTACGGCGACAATTTTATCATCTGGACCGAGAGCACCACTTTTATCAGCAGGGCCACCGGGTACCAAACTTTGGATCACGGTGTAATCATATTCAGCTTGCAGAACTGCACCGATGCCCTCGAGCGACAAATTCATATTTTGCTCAAAACGTTCAGCATTAGCTGGCGATAAGTAGCTGGTGTGAGCCTCTACGCTGCGAGCAAATGAATTCATGATGGTTTGAAAAACATCTTCGCTATTCGTTTGGGTAAGTCGCTTTAAGACGTTGTTGTAGCGTTTACCGAGGGTCTCGACCACTTCTTCCCAGCTCTTGCCGGTCATGGTCAAATTAAGTGCGTCATACTTGACCCGTTGCCGCCAAATTTCGTTTAATTCTTCAACGCTGGTGGCCCATGGTGCGTCTTCACGATCGTAATAATACTTATCGTCAGCAACCTCAAAATCAAAGGGTTTCTCAACGTCTAATAAAGACAACGCATACACATAACGCTCAAAGCGACGTTGTAACACTTTGTCATGAATAGCATAGGCTGGTTTAAGTTTGCCGGAATTGATCATGTCATTATGGCTAATGCAACTGTGCTTAGCATGATGCTGTAATCGAGCATTTCTAGATAACGCGCGAGAATTTGCTCGGACATCTCATTGTTAAGTTCAGCATTGGTAAAATGGTAACGGGTAAAATAACTGGTAACACGCTGACTGACTGTCCCATGCTGCGCTTCTGGCTCAAGTTTTGGCAACTCATCGAGTTGATGCACTGGCGGAATTGCATAGCTGTTGCTCCACAGCAACAGGCCTAAGGCGCTCACCATGGCGCTATGAAGGGACAATTTTTTCAGCATTGTTACGACTCCTGCTTGGCTAGATATACAGCATCATACTGCACTTTGACCGTGAGGCCATTGTGAAGTTGCACCTGTAAATCGTTACGATCTATTTCAGTAATTTGACCACTTACTGTGTTATTCGCAACTTTCACCTGCACCTGTTGACCGACTTTTAAATTTGCTGCTAGCGCAGGTTTTAGCGTCTGCTTTGCGACTGCGCGAGGGGTTTTAGGGCTATTACTCGCGGCTTTTGGCTGACGCCATGGCGCATTGCGGCGAGCTGGTTTGGCGCGTTGCTCGGAAACGGCTGCAGTAGTCTTATCGCCTGATTCAGAGGCTTTGCTTGCTGGCATTTGCAGTGATTTTTTTTCCGCGACCTGCGCTTTCGCTTCAGCCAATTGCTGCTGAGCATGTTCAGCATGGCTTACTTCAACAACGCCAGCAGCCTTGCCATCTAAGTCAAGACGTTCGCTACCCGCCTTGATGCAACGGAGGTAACGCCAACTATTGGTATAATGACGAACCGCCGAACGGAGTCGGGTTTTGCTGACCTTTGGGTCGTCGGCCAAACGCGCTGCCAAATCATCAAAAATACCAATTTTCAACGGCTGCGCGTTACCTGCAAGTGTAAAACAGGCGGGAAACTGCTCGGCCAAATAAGCCAGAATATCCTTACTCGTGCTGAGCTTTGTTACATCATTCATCGTCATCAAGTTCCTGCTGACGCACGTCAGCTAGTTGTTCCAAAATATAGGTTTGCATGTCGTCGCTGTCTATTTCTAACAGTTCGTCATTTTCAATCCATTCGAACAGAGTCCGACGAATCACCTCTTCAAGTTGCTCGAGGCTGTCATCTTCTTCCATGTAGGCCGCTACATAATGCAGCATTTCATTCAATTGATCAGCCGCTGCTTCGGCATCGTCATCAAAAAACACCATGTCTTGACGACTGACCAAAT
>CAYXGO010000025.1:0-12268 GCA_964464575.1 uncultured Pseudomonas sp.
AAAGGTCGTCTGGCGATACCGTCAAAGTATCGGCAGAGCCTGTTGCTTGACTGTGAGGGCCACATGGTGTGCACCATTGACATCAAGCAGCCGTGTTTGTTGCTGTATCCGTTACCGGAATGGCAAATCATTGAACAAAAACTCACCACACTATCCAGTATGAACCCCGCTGAGCGTCGTCTCCAGCGGTTATTGCTGGGTCATGCCGAAGACTGCCAGATGGACAAGAACGGCCGTATTTTGATTGCACCAACCCTGCGTCAACATGCGGATTTGAGCAAAAAGATCATGATTATTGGTCAGCTCAATAAGTTCGAAGTGTGGTCAGAAGAAGCATGGCAAGCGCAAATTGCGGCCGACATGGCTGCTGAGCAACAAGACGATTTGGCCCTAAGTGATCGACTACAAGACTTCTCATTATAATGGCGACTGCACCGCAACATGTCTCGGTGCTGCTGCAAGAGTCAGTTGATGCTCTTGCTATCAGTGCCGACGGAATCTACCTTGACGCTACCTTTGGTCGGGGCGGGCACACGCGCGCTATTCTTGCTCAACTCTCTGATAAAGGCCGTGTTATAGCGCTTGATCGTGACCCCACCGCGATTGCTGCAGCGCAACCTTTATTAGCTGATCCGCGTTTTCAGATTATCCACACGCCGTTCTCACAGCTTGGTGAGGTATTGGCTGAGCAGCAATTGCTCGGTCAACTCGACGGTATTTTGTTTGACCTTGGTGTGTCTTCCCCACAATTAGACGACGCCGAGCGTGGCTTTAGCTTTATGCGCGAAGGGCCACTGGATATGCGCATGGATACCAGTCGTGGCCCCACCGCGGCAGATTTCCTTAACAGCGCTAGTGCCGATGAAATTGCCTTTGTGCTGCGTGAATACGGTGAGGAGCGCTTTGCTTGGCGTATTGCCCAAGCGGTGGTGGCGCAACGTGCTGAGCAACCGTTGCAAACTACCCGTGAACTGGCTGAGTTAATCAGCAAAGCGGTGCCGTTCAAAGACAAGCACAAGCACCCAGCCACCCGCAGTTTCCAGGGTATTCGCATTCACATTAACGGTGAGCTGGATGAAATTGAGCAGGCGCTTGAAGCCGCTGTCACCGGCTTGAAGCCCGGCGGCCGCTTGGCGGTGATTAGTTTCCATAGCTTGGAAGACCGGTTGGTGAAGCGTTTTATGCGCGGCAAAAGTCAAGCCAAAGCGCTACCCAAGGGCATGCCGCTGCGCAATGATCAAATTGAACGTAGTGAAACACTGCAGCTGGTCGGCAAAGCCATTATGCCTTCTGCGGCAGAAATTAAAGCCAACCCGCGCTGTCGCAGCTCGGTGTTACGCATTGCTGCGAGGTTAGCTTATGAAACCTAGTCGCGTACCCGGATTGCTCAGTGTCATGTTCACTGATTTACGCCAGCACTGGATGCTGGTTTTGTTGTGTATGGCGATCGTGATTTCGGCGCTTGGGGTGATTTACATTTCGCACAGTCATCGCTTGTTGACCATGGAGCGCGATCGGCTGTTATCACAGCGCGACGACCTCGACATTGAATACCGCCATTTGCAGATTGAGCAGAACACCCTGACCGAACACAACCGGGTTGAACGCATTGCTGAGCAACAGCTCGACATGGTGCGCCCAGAAGGCAAACAGGAGGTGCTGGTACCATGGCAATAACCCGCGCCAAGCGTAATGGTAAAAAGTTGCAACCGCACTTAGGCAGCGGCCGCTTCTATTTTGCATTGGGCGTTTTGGCCTTGGTGTTTAGCTCATTGGTGGCACGCGCTGCTTATATTCAGGTGATTGAGCCAGAGCGGCTGATTGTTGAAGGTGACCGCCGTTCATTGCGGGCCGATTCCACCATGGTGCAGCGCGGTTCAATTATGGATCGCAACGGCCGCGAATTAGCCATTAGCGTGCCGGTGGAGACAGTATGGGCCGACCCCCAGCGGGTGCATGAAGGCAATGGCTTAGTCAATCGTGAGCGCTGGTTGGCGCTAGCCGAAGTATTCCGCGTTGATGTGAATAGCTTACTTAGCAAAGTGGATGACCCGAAGCGTCGCTTTGTTTATTTGGAACGCAAAGTCACCCCAGCAGTGGCCGAGTTTGTGCGCCAATTAAATATTCCCGGGGTGTATCTGAAAACGGAGTCACGGCGCTTTTATCCGGCCGGTGAAATTAGTGCTCATGTGGTTGGCTTTACCGATATTGATGGGCGTGGCATTGAAGGCCTTGAGGCCATTTACGATGCCATGCTCACCGGCACACCAGGCGAGAGGGTGTACCGCAAGGATGCTAAAGGACGGGTTGTTGAAGAAATTAGCGTGACGGAAGCGCAACAACCAAAACAACTGACGCTGAGTATCGACCAGCGCCTGCAATCACTAGCTTATGCTGAACTGAAGAAAGCCGTGCGCTATCACCAAGCAACTTCAGGCTCAGCGGTGATTCTGGACATAAAAACTGGCGAAATTTTAGCGATGGTCAACAGCCCGTCCTATAACCCGAACAATCGCACCGATTTGCAAGCCCATCGGCTACGCAACCGTGCCATTACCGATGCCTATGAACCCGGTTCTACCATGAAACCGTTAGCGGTCATAGCCGGTCTCGAAGCTGGGGTGATTAAGCCGGGCGATATGATTGATACCAGCCCCGGTTGGATGCGCCTTGGTGGGCGCCGAGTGAGTGACCCACAGAATCGCGGCTTGCTGAGTATTAGTGAAGTGTTAGAAACCTCGAGCAATATGGGCTCCGCTAAAATTGCCTTGGCTGCCGGGGTCGACAACGTGATGAAAACCTATGCCGCGCTGGGTTTAGGCAATGATACCGGCAGCGCGCTGCTGGGCGAGAGTTTTGGTGTATTGCAAGACCGGCGACGTTGGTCTGATTTTGAAATTGCCACACTGTCGTTCGGTTATGGCTTATCGGTCACCACCCTACAATTGGCACAAGCCTACGCCATTATCGGCAACAACGGGGTGCGGGTGCCAATGACGATTCAGCGCCGCGAGGGTGAGCCGAGCGGACAGCAAGTTATCAGTGCAGAAAATGCCAAGGCAGTGCTCAGCATGTTGGAGAATACCGTGGTCGATGGCGGTGCTAAACGTGCTCGAGTGCGCGGATATCGGGTGGCGGGTAAAACTGGAACCTCGCGTAAAGCCATTGCCGGCGGCTACGGTGATGAATATGTCACCTTGTTTGCCGGGGTAGCGCCGGTCAGTGATCCGCGTCTAGCCGTGGTGGTGACCATCAACGAGCCTAGCGGTGATGATTATTACGGTGGCGATGTATCGGCTCCAGTATTTGCTGAAATTGTTGGCGATGCGCTGCGATTACTCAATGTGACCCCTGATAACTTAGAAGATACCCAGCTGCGCGTAGCTGGTTTTGGAGGCCCAGGTGATTAGTTTACGTCAGTTATTACCTGACTATCCGCTTGAGTTGCCGGCCCAACAGGTAGCTGGCTTAAAGCTCGATAGCCGCCAAGTAGCACCGGGCGATGCCTTTGTGGCAGTGCCGGGCTATCAGACCGATGGTCGCGATTATATTGATGCCGCCATTAGCGCTGGCGCGCAGGTAGTGCTGGCCGAATCAGAAAGCGTTGGGGTGTCGATGCGCGGTACCGCCTTGCTGGTTGAGCTGCCACAGCTGAAAAATCAGCTGTCGTTTATTGCTGCGCGGTTTTTCGGCGAACCAGCCCGACGCTTAGCGGTGATTGGTGTAACCGGCACCAATGGTAAAACCTCAGTGACCTATTTGATTGCCCAGTTACTCACCCAGTTAGGCTGTAAAGCCGGGGTGATTGGCACCACTGGTAGTGGTTTTCCGGGTCGGCTGTTAGCTGAGAGCCATACTACCCCTGATGCCATAGCGGTGCAGCAGCGCTTAGCCCAGCTGGTGGCCGAAGGTGCGCAAGCGGTGGCTATGGAGGTGTCGTCGCACGCCCTAGTGCAGCGCCGCGTTGAGGCTATTGCCTTTAAAGTGGGTATCGCCACCAATATCAGCCGTGATCATTTGGATTACCACGGCACCATGAGCAATTACGCTGGCGCCAAACGCCGACTGTTTACCGAGCTCGACACCGAAATCAGTATTTTGAACGTGGATGACGCCGCGCTAACCGCGTGGCTGCCCGACCGCAGCGATAGCTGGCGCATTAGCTGCCAGCCGCAACAACATAGCCAAGCAGTATGGGCCAGCGCTATTGAATTTGCCGATCACGGTACCGCCATACAACTGCATGTTGGCGCCAACAGCTATGCCGTGCAATCGCCGTTACTCGGTGGCTTCAACGTGTATAACCTGCTCGCCGCGGTGACTGCGGTGCATACCTTAGGCTACGCGGTAGCCGATATTGTCGCCGCGGTACCACAGTTACACGCCGTACCAGGGCGCATGGAAACCTTCCACGCTGGCGCGCAGCAGCCGCTGGTAATTGTTGATTACGCGCACACCCCGGATGCCCTGCAACAGGTGTTGATTGCCTTGCGTCGCCATTGTCGCGGCACCTTGTGGTGTGTGTTTGGCTGTGGCGGTGACCGTGACCGTGGCAAACGCCCACAAATGGGCGCCGTTGCTGCTAAATATGCCGACCGGGTGGTGGTCACTGACGATAACCCACGTGGCGAGCCAGCCGAGCAAATCGTTGCTGACATTATGGCCGGCATGTTGCAACGCCAGCAGGTGATTGTGCAGCACGGCCGCGAGCAAGCGGTATTGGCGACCATCCAGCAAGCGAACGCCGGTGATATTGTGCTACTGGCTGGCAAGGGCCACGAAGACTATCAAATCATTGGTCAACAACGGCTACCCTATAACGAACGCGCCATTGTGGCGGCCTGGGTTGCAGCGGTGACTCAAGGCGAGCCGTCAGCTTGGGAGGTGCAGTCATGATCAACACCACCTTAAAATGGCTGTGCGATGCCGCAGATGGCCAACTATTTGGCGACGATGTCAGTATTGATAGCGTCTGCACCGACACCCGTCAGCTCACTCCTGGCTGCCTGTTCGTGGCCTTGAAAGGCGCCAACTTTGATGCCCATACACTACTAGACCAAGCTGTTGCAGCAGGTGCTGCGGCGTTATTGGTGGAGCAGCGGCAAAGCAGTGCTAGTTTGGCGCAGATACCACAAATTGTGGTTAGCGATAGCCGTCATGCGCTCGGGCAATTGGGTGCTGCGGTCAAAGCCGTGGTGCAACCGCTGACCATTGCGATTACTGGTAGCAGCGGTAAAACCACCGTCAAAGAAATGATGGCTGCTATGCTGGCTACGCAGGGCAACGTATTAGCAACCGCAGGTAATTTTAACAATGATATTGGCTGCCCATTGACCTTGTTACGGCTCACCCCAGAGCATCGCTATGCGGTGATTGAATTGGGCGCCAACCACATTGGCGAAATTGCCTATACCACGGGGTTAACCCGTCCTGATGTCGCCATTATCAATAATGTTGCGCCAGCACACGTCGAGGGATTTGGCAGTGTGCATGGGGTGTTTCGCGCAAAAACCGAAATTTTCCGTGGCCTCAGTGCCGATGGTTGGTGTTTCACTCCAGCCACCTCAGAATTTGCCCCCGCCTGGCAGCAGGAATTGGCTGGCCGTAAGCATGTGACCTTTGCTCGCGACAGTCGCGACCCGCAGTGCTTGCATGCCAGTGCCATTGAACTCGATGCGCAAGGTTGCGCTCGCTTTATCGCGCATATTCCCGCCGCGTTGGCCGCTGGCCAGCCGCAAACTCTGCCGGTACAGCTCAATTTGCCGGGTTTACACAACGTTGACAATGCCCTAGTGGCACTAGGTGCGGTGCTTGCGTTAGGCTGTGACGGCATTGCTGCAGCGCAGGCTTTAGCGCAGCTAAAACCGGTGCCCGGGCGAATGAATGTGATCACAGTGAACGCTAATTTACGAGTCATTGATGATAGCTACAACGCCAATGTCGGCTCGGTGAAAGCGGCTATTGATGTGCTTGCGCAAGCAGCTGGTTTGCGCATTTTAGTGTTGGGTGACATGGGCGAGCTAGGTAGCGATGCGCGCCAGTATCATCAACAGGTCGGCGAACATGCCAAGCACTGCGGAATTGACTACCTGTATACCCTCGGGGTGCTGAGTCAAAGTGCTAGCGATGTACTCGGTGAACCGGGCGGACGCCATTTTTCGCAATTTGAACCCTTGCTTGAGCAGCTCATCACCACGGTGCAGCAAACCACTGGGGCCGTGACCATTGTCGTAAAAGGTTCGCGCAGCGCCCGCATGGAGCGGGTGGTCGCGGCCTTACAGCAACGGCAGGCCGATTTCATTCACCTTGGTCGCCCACAAGGAACGCACCCATGTTAGTCTGGCTTGCTGAGTATTTGACGCAATACGCGACGTTCTTCAACGTTTTCTCTTATTTGACCATGCGCGCCATTTTGGGCGTGCTCACCGCACTGATGATTTCGCTGCTGATGGGGCCGGCGCTGATCCGCTATTTGCAGCGTCTACAGGTTGGTCAAGCGGTGCGTGACGATGGTCCACAATCGCATTTAAGTAAAGCCGGAACACCCACCATGGGCGGCTTACTGATCATTGCCTCTATTAGTATTTCTACTCTGCTGTGGGCCGACTTAAGCAACCGTTATGTGCTGGTAGCGCTGGCGGTATTGCTCGGTTTTGGCATAGTCGGCTTTGTTGATGACTATCGCAAAGTGGTGCAAAAGAATTCGCGGGGCCTGCCGGGCAAGTGGAAGTATTTCTGGTCATCTCTGGTAGCGGGCAGCGCCGCGGTGGCCTTGTACGGATTTGCCACGGTGGGCGCCGAAACCCAGCTGTTGGTGCCGTTTTTCAAAGACGTGATGCCGCAGCTCGGTATGTTCTATGTGGTGCTGGCCTATTTTGTCATCGTCGGTACCAGTAACGCGGTCAATCTCACCGATGGCTTAGATGGCCTAGCTATCGTACCGACCATTATGGTCGCTGGCGCGCTGGGTATCTTTGCCTACGCCTCGGGTAACGTAAACTTCTCGGCCTATCTCAATATTCCTTATTTGCCCTTGTCGGGCGAGTTGCTGGTGTTCTGTACCGCTATTTGCGGCGCCGGTTTGGGCTTTTTGTGGTTCAACACCTACCCAGCCCAAGTCTTCATGGGCGATGTTGGTGCCTTAGCCTTGGGCGCGGCACTCGGTGTGGTGGCAGTGATGGTGCGGCAAGAACTGGTGCTGTTCATCATGGGCGGGGTGTTCGTGATGGAAACGCTGTCGGTGATGTTGCAAGTCGGTAGCTACAAACTGCGTGGTAAACGCATTTTCCGCATGGCACCCATTCATCATCATTATGAATTGAAAGGCTGGCCTGAACCTCGTGTGATTGTGCGGTTCTGGATTTTATCCTTGGTGTTTGTGCTGATTGGTTTAGCAACCCTGAAACTACGTTAACAGAGGGCGATTTCGCGCATGCGTGAGTTAGCAGATATCACACAATATGACAGCATTGCCGTCGTCGGGCTCGGCCAGACCGGTTTGTCCTGTGTGCGTTATTTGTTGGCGCAAGGGGTACGCCCCTGTGTGTTTGATAGTCGTACTGAGCCACCGGGTTTAGCTGAATTACACCAACTAGATGAGCAACTCGAGCAGCATTTTGGTGCTTTTGAGGCGGTAACGCTGCTAGGTATGGACCTGATTATTCTCAGCCCTGGTATTGATCCGCGAACCCCCGCCATTCAGCTAGCCAAGGATGCGGATATTCCAGTCATTGGTGATATCGACTTATTCGCTTACCAGGTACAGCAACCAATCATTGGTATTACTGGCTCAAACGGTAAATCAACGGTAACTCGTTTGACCGGTGAGCTGCTAGCCGAAGCCGGCCTCAAAGTTGCAGTGGGTGGCAATATTGGTGTGCCGGTACTCGACCTTCTCGCGCAGCCAGCGGATATTTACGTGCTCGAACTGTCGAGCTTTCAACTCGACTTGTGTCACCAGGTCACTTTGCAAGCGGCGACTATTTTGAACATCAGCGATGATCACTTAGACCGCTATGGTAGTTTGTACGCTTATACTGCATCCAAACATCAAATTTATCGCCATGCCCGCATGGCTATCTGGAATCGCGACCAGCGTAGCACCGCACCGCATGCCATAGGCATCGAGCAGCAAATTAACTTCGGTAGCGATTACAGTGATGAAACCGCACCGGCCCTATTCGGCATTGAACGCCATCATCAGCAGGCCTTTATTAGTTATGCGGGCAAGCCATTGCTGGCCGCTAACGAGTTACAAATTACCGGTATTCATAACCTACTCAATGTGCAAGCAGCACTGGCCTTAGTACATGCCGTTGGTGTGGATATCCATCAGTGCTTGCCAGCGGCGCGGCGGTTTGAGGCGTTACCGCACCGTTGTCAGTTAGTGGGTGAATGGCATGGTGTGCGCTGGGTGAATGACTCGAAAGCCACCAACATAGGTGCTGCCGAAGCGGCTATTCAGGGCGTGCGCGAGTTGGTGCCGGGGCAACTGATTTTAATTGCTGGTGGCGATGGCAAGGGCCAAGATTTCAGCCAATTCCGTAGCGCGTTGCTTGAGGTGAACACGCTGATTCTGTTTGGTAAGGATGCTGACCGTATCGCGCCATTCCACCACCATGTGGTGCGTGTCGCTGATTTAGCGCAAGCTGTGCAGCAAGCGAAAAAGCTAGCGACCGCCGGCAGTATGGTACTGCTATCTCCAGCCTGTTCAAGTCTGGATATGTTCCGTAACTATGAGCATCGAGGTGCGCAATTTGTTGCCGCTGTGGAGGCCCTTTATGGCACATGAACAGCAGCTTGAACTCGGTATACAAGCACCCACAGCAGCGCAATCACCGTGGCTGCGCATGCGCGACTACTGGTGGCCACAACAAACCTTAATGTACGACCGCGTGATGCTGTGGTTAAGCCTTGGCTTACTGGCTATTAGCTTGGTTATGGTGACGTCGGCGAGCTTCCCTGTGGGTGAACGACTCACTGCCAATCCGTTCTATTTTATGATCCGTCACGGCATGTATCTGCTGTTGGGGCTGGGTTTACTGGCTATTACCGTACAGCTGCCTATGCAATGGTGGTATCGCTTGAGTGGCCCAATGTTGCTGGCGGCGCTGGCTGGCTTGGTGGTGGTATTGTTAATTGGCCACGAAGTCAACGGTGCCAAACGGTGGATCAAACTTGGCCCACTGACCTTACAAACCGCTGAAGTGGCCAAACTTTGTTTTGTGGTGTACATCGCCAGCTACCTCACCCGACGCTTTGACCAAGTGCAAGAAAACTTACGTGGCTTTATTAAACCATTGTTGGTGTTGAGTCTCTTTGCCGTACTCCTCTTGTTACAGCCAGACTTTGGCTCCATGGTGGTGATGATTTGTATTGTCACCGGCATGCTGTTTTTGGCCGGTGCGCGGCTGTGGCAGTTCTTTGCTATTTTGATTGCCCTGTCGTTGGCGCTGACCTTTTTGATTATCAAAGAGCCTTATCGTATGCGCCGTGTGGTGTCCTTCCTCGACCCATGGCAAGACCCTTTTGGCAGCGGTTATCAGCTCACCCAAAGCTTAATGGCGTTTGGCCGTGGTGATTGGTTTGGCGAAGGCTTAGGCAACAGTATTCAAAAACTGCAATACCTGCCCGAAGCACACACCGACTTTATTATGGCTGTGGTGGGTGAAGAACTCGGCTTTACTGGCATTTTATTAGTCTTGGTGATGGTGTTTGCGCTAGTGTTCCGCGCCATGCAATTAGGTCGCAGAACCTTGCAACAAGGCCAGCAATTTAGTGGTTTTATTGCCTATGGCATTGCTATCTGGTTTGCCTTCCAAGCGATGGTCAACATTGGTGCTGCGGCCGGCCTGTTACCGACCAAAGGCTTAACCTTACCGCTGGTTAGCTACGGTGGTACCAGCTTGCTGATTAGTTGCATTGCTATTGGTCTGTTATTGCGGGTGGATTATGAAGTTCGGGTGGCCACCATGCGGGTGGCACCGCTGGGTCGAGGAGGGCGCGCATGAATCGTATTTTGATCGCAGCCGCCGGCACCGGCGGTCATGTCTTCCCCGCCTTGGCGGTGGCTGAGCAATTGCGTAGTTACGGCTGGCAGGTGGAGTGGCTGGGTACCGACGAAGGGCGCCTCGAATCGCGGGTGGTTCCGGCCGCTGGCTTCAGCTTACATAGTATTACCATGCAGGGCGTGCGGGGCCATGGCCTGCTGCGTAAATTACTGCTGCCGTTGACCCTGTTCAAGGCGTTTTGGCACTGCCGTAAATTGTTGCGCACAGAACGTATTCAACTGGTATTGACCTTTGGCGGCTATGTTTGCGCTCCAGCCGGGTTAGCAGCGAAGTGGTGTGGCATTCCGCTGCTGGTGCACGAACAAAATGCGGTGGTCGGCTTGACCAATAAATTACTTGCGCGGCTAGCCAACCACGTGATGCTCGGTTTTGCTGCTGCTCAACACCAATTGCCGCAGGCCGAAGTGACTGGTAATCCGCTGCGCGCCGACTGGCTGCAGGCACTACCAGCGCCAGTCAACGCGGTGCCAAAATTATTGGTGGTGGGTGGTAGTTTGGGCGCGCAAGCACTGAACCAAGCCGTGCCGCAGGCACTGGCGCAAGTGGCCGGTAACACTGCGGTGAAAAAAGTGCCGTTACAGATTCTGCATCAGTGCGGTCGGGATCGGGTGGCGGAAGTGCGCGCTGCCTATCAGCAAGCTGGCATCACTGCGGTTGAGGTGGTGGAGTTTATCGAGGCGATGCACCAAGCCTACAGCGAGGCCGATGTGGTCATTTGCCGGGCTGGCGCCTTAACTGTGGCAGAGCTGGCATTGGTCGGTACCCCGGCGATTTTTGTGCCACTGCCACACGCCGTCGACGACCATCAAACAGCCAATGCCCAAGCCTTAGTGGCGGTCGGGGCCGCTTATGTATTACCGCAAGCGCAGTTGCTCCAACTGCAGCCCTTGCTGCAACTGCTGCAACCGTTGTTAGCCGATGCCGATAAACGTGCGCACATGCGCAGCAATGCCGCGCGCGTGGCGCGTGCCGATGCTACCGCTGCGGTCGTGAACCAATGTGAACGCTGGGCCAATCCAGAACAGAGTAAAACAGGCGCTAATGTATGATGAATAAAACTACCCCATTCACCGTTGTAAGCATACCGGAGATGCGTCGGGTACGACGTATTCACTTCGTCGGTATCGGTGGTGCGGGTATGGGCGGTATTGCCGAAGTGTTATTGAACCAAGGTTATCAAATTGCCGGCTCAGATATTGCTGAAAATACCAATACCCAGCGCCTGCGCGAGTTCGGTGCCGAGATATTTATCGGCCACCACGCCAGCAATGTCAAAGGTGCCGATGTGATTGTGGTGTCATCGGCGATCAAAGCCGACAACCCAGAGCTGGTGGCCGCAGCAGAACAATTTATTCCGTTGGTACGGCGCGCCGAAATGTTGGCCGAATTGATGCGTTTCCGTCATGGCGTCGCTATTGCTGGCACCCATGGCAAAACCACCACCACATCATTGATCGCCAGCATTTTTGCTGAGGCCGACCTGGATCCAACCTTTGTCATTGGTGGCTTGCTCAATAGCGCCGGCACTAATGCGCGGCTTGGCACCAGCAAATATTTAATCGCCGAAGCCGATGAATCGGATGCCTCATTCTTGCATCTGCAACCTATGGTATCGGTAGTGACGAATATTGAAGCCGACCATATGGACACCTATGGTGGAGATTTCAATAAGTTATTAGACACCTACATCGATTTTCTCCACAACTTACCGTTTTACGGTTTGGCGGTAATGTGCGTGGATGATCCGGTTATTCGCGGCTTATTGCCGCGCGTTGGCCGTCAGCTGATTAGCTACGGTTTCAGTGACGATGCCGATGTGCGCGCCAGCGATTATCAGCAAAACGGTGGGCAAAGCCACTTCTTGGTGCACCGTAACGACCGGCAGCCGCTCGCCGTCACGGTGAATTTGCCGGGCCGGCACAATGTGCTCAACGCCCTGGCCGCGATTGCTGTGGCCAGTGACGAAGGTATAAGTGATGGCGCTATTGTGCGCGCCTTGGCGAAATTTGGTGGCATTGGTCGGCGTTTCTCAGTGCTCGGGCAGTTTGCCTTGAGTGCACAGGATACCGCTGCCGAGCAACAAGTCATGTTGATTGACGATTATGGTCATCACCCATCCGAAGTTGCCGCCACCATTGCTGCTGCTCGCGCCGGTTGGCCTGAGCGGCGATTAGTGATGGCTTTTCAGCCGCACCGTT
>CAYXGO010000026.1:0-5470 GCA_964464575.1 uncultured Pseudomonas sp.
ACAGCATCGGCGGATACACGCGTGAGTTCCATGTCACGCCCGACCCGTCGCGGTTAATGGCGTACGGGATGACGTTTCGTGACGTCATGACCGCCGTCACCGCCAATAACACCAACCACATGGCTTTAGCATAATTGAAGCCAAGGCTCATTAAGGTGTTCTGATCAAAAATATGCGCGCCAATAAAGGCTCTTTGCCACCATAACAAGACCCCACCGAGCGCCACACATGGAGCCAATAACAGCACCTGTGACCAACCACGATTCGCCACCGAACCCATCAGCCACAAGCTTAGTTCCTGGTAGGCGAAAGGGTTTGGTGCCAGATTTAAAATCACCGCCATCAATGCACCAGCAGTTGCTGCAACCGCTACTCCAGCGAGAATCAGATGACTGGCGCTGGGCTGACTGCCGGCAATACTCCATAGCACCAGCAAACTCAGTGCTCCACCGAGGATGCCTACTAGCGGCAGCCAAGCACTCATAGCACCGAGCCAACCAAAATAAAGTGCAAGCGTAATCAGCACTGCAGCTCCAGCCGATACGCCAGTTAATCCGGGTTCAGCCAATGGATTACGAAGTATTACCTGTAAGGTGGCACCAGCCGCTGCCAGTGCACAACCATTCAACCAAGCAAGGATTAGGCGCGGCAACCGAATTTCTAACCAAATCTGTTGCTGTAATGCCGTTGCTGGCCACCATTGATAATCGCCATGCCCCAAACCGAGATAGCCCCATGCCACCAGCAGTAATGCCAGCGTATAAGCGCCCAGCCATTTAACGTTCATCGCCACCACCGTGTTCATCACCAAGCAATTGTTGCACATAGGCCACGGCATTGACCGCCGGACAGGAGGCGATATCAGCGCTTATAGTTGTTACGGTTTTTCCTTGCAACCAACGCCGCAACGCTGAGTGATGCAACCAATCTTGACCGCGGGAAAAATGCTGCGAGAAACCTTCAAAAACCACCCGTTGCGGCGCCAAGCTGAATAGTGCTTCCAAGCGGAGTTGTCCGACATAGCCGCTTTCAATGGGGCTCACCAGCGCTACTGAAAAGTACTGGAGTAACGCAGATGCCCAGCTATCTTGGGCCCAAGTGTAGTTATTCGGCATAATAATCAGTACGTCAGTTATGCTGGCGGTGAGTTGCTGAAGTTGCTGCTGCTGTTGCTGCAACCAATGCTGTGCAATCTGCGGCTGTTGTAAAAACTCACCAAGACGGGTTACTTCATGCTGCCATTGTTCATAGGTGTTGGGCTGCTGCAGTACATGCAATGGCGCCACCGGCCGCAAGGCTTGCAACAAACGCTGATCGGTGAAGCTGCCCGCGACAATCAAATCGGGCTGCAAGGTCATCAGCGCCTCTAAGCGATTGCCATGCACGCTGGTCGGAACGACCTGCCAGTCAGTTGGCAGTAACTGCGCTAACCACGCGTCATAGCAGATATTTAATGAGGCTACTCGGGGTGCTGCATGGCTGGTACTGGTGACCAAGAGGATAACCAGTAGTAGCGCTCTCATAATGCCTCTAAAGCCTGCTGTAAGGTTTTTACTGCAGTTACTTGCATACCAGCAATGGTCTCTTTGGGTTTATTGCCATACGGCACAATGGCGCGGCTGAAGCCATGTTTTACCGCTTCATTGAGCCGCGCTAGACCATTTTGCACTGGGCGGATCTCACCCGACAAGCCAACTTCACCAAAGACAATCAAATCACGCGGTAATACCTGTTCTCGGAAACTAGACACAATCGCCAGTAGCAGTGCCAAATCTGCGCCCGTCTCGGTGACTCGAACGCCACCCACCACGTTGACGAATACATCTTGGTCCGACATATGTAACCCGCCGTGACGATGCAGAACGGCCAGCAGCATAGCCAAACGTGTCGCTTCCATACCCACCGCGACGCGGCGTGGGTTGGCCAGTTGGGTACTATCGACTAACGCCTGTAACTCCACCAGCAGCGGGCGCGTTCCTTCCCAAATAACCATCACCACTGAGCCACTACCATGCTGCTCAGGGCGCTGTAAAAAAATCGCCGACGGGTTACTGACTTCACGCAAACCCTGCCCAGTCATAGCAAACACACCTAACTCGTTGGCAGGGCCAAAGCGGTTCTTGTGACCACGCAAGGTTCTGAAGCGGGAATCCACCGAGCCCTCCAGCATGATCGAGCAGTCGATACAGTGTTCTAACACTTTTGGCCCAGCCAACGAACCATCTTTGGTGACATGGCCAACCATAAAAATGGCGACATGATGTTGTTTGGCATAGCGGGTTAAAAACGCGGCACTCTCGCGCACTTGGCTGACACTGCCGGGAGCTGATTGAATGTCCGCTAAATGCATCACCTGAATGGAATCGATGACCATTACTTTGGGTTTTTCTTTATCGGCTAACTCACAAATACTCTCGACTGAGGTTTCCGCCAACATGCGCAAGCGATCGACTGGTAAGCCCAATCGCCGCGCGCGCAGCGCCACTTGCTGTAAACTCTCCTCGCCAGTGACATAGAGCGCATTCATCTGGGTGGCGAGCTGACACATCACTTGTAACAGCAAGGTACTTTTACCAGCTCCTGGTGAACCACCGATTAATATCGCTGAACCGGGCACAATGCCGCCACCAAGAACGCGATCAAATTCGGCATATCCACTACTAAAGCGCGGCACATCGGCTAACTCGACATCGGCCAAGGTTTGTACTTCGGCGCGGGTAATGCCGGCAAAGCCGCGGCGTTCAGAGGCCATAACCGGCCGTGACGAGCCCAGCCGCACTTCGGTAATGGTATTCCATGCTTTACACTCACTGCATTGACCCTGCCAGCGCATAAAATCAGCGCCACAGTCATTACAGACGTATGCGGTCTTTACTTTTGCCATGATGATCCTTGTGCTTCAAAATGTCGCGCTATGGCTGATAAATCGGGCTCGTTGATGACCAGCTGAGCATAGTGTTGTAGCGCCGGTTTAGCGCAAAAAGCTACCCCAAACCCAGCGGCTTGCACCATCGCAATGTCATTGGCACCATCGCCAACCGCGATAGTGTTATGTAATGGAATATGCCACTGCGCGGCAAGCTGCCGCAAATGCAGCGCCTTAGCTTCAGCATCAATAATCGGCGCGATCACCTCACCGGTGAGCTCACCATTGCGGATCTCTAACCGATTAGCAAGCGCATGGTCGAGTTGCAAGAATTGCTGCAGCTGTTCGGCAAACCAAGTAAAACCACCTGAAACCAATGCCGTGCGCCAACCTCGATGACGCAACCAAGCCATCAGCTCGGCCGCACCGGGGGTTAATGGTAGTGGGCTGAAAATCTCAGCTAAACGCTGTTCTTTAACACCACGCAGCAATGCTACCCGCTGGCGTAGGCTGGCGGCAAAATCTATTTCACCACGCATGGCAGCTGCGGTAATTGCCGCAACTTGCGGCTTGCATTGCGCACGGTCAGCTATCTCATCAATACACTCAATGGTAATGAGGGTTGAATCCATATCAAACACGGCAAGACCCGGTTGTGAAAAATCTATCATTGCCGTTGCTCCAATGTTGGCTCTCGACGTATAGTTGCAGCCATGAAAATAGAATCACACCATGTTATCAGTATCATTCAAGTTGTCTATCGACGGACGCGCCGATTTATCGTTGCGCTGCTGCTGATCCTACTGATTGAACAATTATGGACCAGCATGCAGGCTAACAGCCTAGAAGCATTGCGCCAGCATAGCCATCAGCTACTCCAGTTGACCAGTCAGCAAACGGCGCTATCTGCACGAGCCTTGATGATTAATAACGACCAAGATGGTTTACAGCAATTGGTTGAACAAACCTTGCAGCATCCCTACATTATCTCCGCCAGTATTCGCAATAATTACGGGCAGCTGCTGGTCAGTAGTAGCAGCGAGGGCGAGCAGCCCAATGCTGATCGCGCCAGCACCGTGCTGGTTGAGACTATTATTGATGAGCAACGCAATCTTGGCTTTTTGCAGCTAGTGGTCGATAACACCCGCTTGCTCGAAAGCCCGAACAAAACCCACGCTTACCTTAGTTATTTTGGTCAATTCTTACTGGCATTTGCGGTATTAGCCGGTATTTTTATCGCTATTACCTTCAATCGTTGGCGTTATCGGCTCAGCAATAACCGACTCGCAAACAACCGATAAGCATTGCTGGTCGTTTGTGCCGCCACCACCGCTTCAGGTTGCTGGGTTAATTGGGCCAGTTGAGCCAACACCAAGGGCAATTGTGCGGGTTGATTACGCTGCCCCTGAAAGCCCGCCAAAGGCATATCTGGAGCGTCGGTTTCCAACAGCAACGCCGATAACGGCAGCCGTGCAATAGTAGCCCGGGTCTTCTGTGCCCGTTCATAGCTAATCAGCCCGCCGACACCAAGTAAAAAGCCTAGATCGAGCCATAACTGCGCCTGTTCGTAGCTACCGCTAAAGGCATGAATAACGCCGGGGTGGTCGGGTAATCGGCTACGATAACGGCGTAAAATAGTGATTAAGTCAGCTTGGCTTTGCCGATGATGAAGAATCAGAGGGCGCTTGAAATGACAGGCTAATTCAATCTGAGCAATCAGTAACTCGGTTTGCTTAGCATAGTCCGGACAGGTTTTATCTAACCCTGTTTCGCCCACCGCCGCAGTTGGGTGTTTCAGCAATTGGTGCTGTAACCAATCAATATCGCTGTGTTGATGCTGCTGAATGAAATAAGGGTGTAGGCCAAAACTGCAAAAAAACTCAAGTTCAGACGATTCTAATGGCGGATGCGTGAGACTGTGCTGACGACTAACGCCCGGAACCATAATGGCCTGCACACCCGCCGCAGCAGCAACGCTGATAACCGCGCCGCGATCCGCTCTAAAGTCATCAAAATCAAGATGACAATGCGAATCGAACAGCGCGTTCATCGCGTTAGTGCTCGCGCGTATGGGTAAAGGTAATATCTGGGTAGCGCTCAATGGCCAAATTGAGATTAACCATAGTTGGTGCTATGTAGGTCAAATTATCACCGCCATCAAGAGCTAAGTTGCTCTCCGCCTTGCGCTGAAACTCGTCGAGTTTACGCGGATCCTTGGCACTGACCCAACGCGCGGTAGCTACGTTGATATTCTCGTAAATAGCCTCAACGTTGTATTCTGACTTCAAGCGGTGTACCACCACATCAAACTGCAGCACACCCACCGCACCAACAATCAAATCATTGTTGCTAAGCGGTCGAAAGACCTGAACAGCGCCCTCTTCTGAGAGCTGTACTAAGCCCTTCAGTAGCTGCTTTTGTTTCAGCGGATCTTTTAAGCGAATGCGGCGGAACAGTTCTGGGGCAAAATTCGGAATACCGGTGAATTTAAAACTGTCACCGCCGGTAAAAGTATCACCAATTTGAATCGTGCCGTGATTGTGCAGACCAATAATATCGCCCGCAATTGCCTATTCGACCGCACTACGGTCGCCCGCCATAAAG
>CAYXGO010000026.1:5480-12006 GCA_964464575.1 uncultured Pseudomonas sp.
CAATGCCCGTGCCTATCTGGGCACGACTATACCGGGCTTTCCCAACATGTTCACGGTCACCGGCTAAGAAGGTCAACGCATCGGCAATACGCACCTCTTTTCCCAGCCGGACTTGATGCATCTTCATGCCTTTTTCATACTGACCCGAAACGATACGCATAAACGCGACACGGTCACGGTGCTTGGGATCCATATTGGCTTGAATTTTGAAAATAAAGCCGGAAAAGTTGGGTTGCTCAGCAGTGATTTCGACACCTTGGTCGGTTTCCCGCGGTAAGGGTGACGGTGCCCAGTCCACCAGACCATCAAGCATATGGTCCACGCCAAAATTACCCAATGCAGTACCGAAAAATACCGGCGTTAAATCACCGGATAAGAATAACTCTCGATCAAAGTCATTGGAGGCGCCCTGTACTAATTCAATTTGCCCGCGCAATTCATCGGCGTAGTGGCCAAGACGCTGATCCAGCAACGGATTGTTTAAGCCGTCAATGACATCGACCTCTTGAATACGATGGCCCTGCCCTGATTTGTAGAAAATCACTTGGTCTTTGAGTAAATGATAGACACCTTTAAAGTTCTTACCCGAGCCGATTGGCCAAGTAATAGGTGCACACATGATCTTGAGGACATTCTCAACTTCATCGAGCAATTCGATGGGATCACGAATATCGCGATCCAATTTATTCATAAAGGTGATAATGGGAGTGTCACGTAAACGTGTCACCTCCATCAATTTGATGGTTCGATCTTCAACACCTTTGGCGCCATCAATCACCATCAAGCAGGAGTCAACTGCAGTCAAGGTGCGATAGGTGTCCTCGGAGAAATCTTCGTGACCGGGGGTATCCAATAAGTTAACCAAGGCATTGCGATAGGGGAACTGCATCACCGAAGTGGTGACCGAAATTCCACGCTCCTTTTCCATTTCCATCCAGTCAGATTTAGCATGCTGCCCCGACTTTTTACCCTTGACGGTACCGGCCTTTTGCAAAATTTGTCCATGCAATAGCACTTTTTCCGTGATGGTGGTTTTACCGGCATCCGGGTGCGAGATGATCGCAAAGGTGCGACGTTTGGCAATTTCTTGGGTTAAACTCGTCATGCTTGGCTAAAATGCCTCTGTGAATATGGAAACAGCAAAAGAGCCGCAATTTTAGAGTGAATGCGACTCGCATGCAAATACCTGTGGTCACAGGTTAGAAGCGGGAAAAATCAACCTGCGGTAAGACTTCAAAACCGGGTCGAGCGAAATAGTAACCTTGCATCAGTTCAACGCCCTGCCGACGAAAATACTCGACTTCTTCAATGCTCTCAATGCCTTCAACCAGTGGCCTTATATTGAGCTTTTTACACATGGAAAGTAGCGCTTCAACGATCGCTTGTTTCACCGGTGTGGCGTCGATATCGCGAACCAATTCAATATCTATTTTGATAATGCGCGGCTGAAATTTCGCTAACAAATTCAAACCAGCATGGCCGGCACCAAAATCATCGATGGCGGTAATAAAACCCTGTTGAGCATAATGTTCAAAAATAGTGGTCAAATGCTCTGGATCATGAACCTGTTCAGATTCGGTGATTTCGAACATTAACTGCTCAAGTGGGAAATTAAATTCGCGTGCAGCATTTAATGTGCTGCGAATACAATGCGCCGGTTGGTACACCGCGTTGGGTAAAAAGTTGATACTCAACACCGCATCAAGCTGCAGTTCCGCGGCCAATTTGATAGCGGTAACACGGCAGGCCTGATCAAACATATAGCGGTTATCGTCGTTGACCTGACTCAACACGGTCGCAGCACCACTATTATCTTTTCCGCGAACAAGAGCTTCATAACCGAAGATAGTGCGGGCGGCGATGTCGACGATGGGTTGAAAGGCGAAGCTGATTTCGAATGGCAAATCAACTTGGCAATGTTTACAGCCAATGACTGGTGACATATCCGCAGGGAAAATAGTTTTCAAAACAATACTCCTGGCACTTAGTGAGCTGCAGTTAGCTGCAGTGCAAGTTCAATCATGGTCGAAAAGCCGTGTTGGCGTTGCTCAGCATCTAAGTGCTGGTCGCGGGCAATATGGTCTGACACCGTCAATATCGTTAGCGCCTGAGCGCCATGCTGGGCGGCGACGCGATATAACGCCGCGGCTTCCATCTCGACGGCCAGAATTCCAAACTGCTGCAGACGCTGTAATTGTTGTTCATCGGTATGGTAGAACAAATCCGTCGAGAATACGTTACCAACACGCACCGGCAGTTGCTTCAGCCGTGCCAGCTGATGCGCCTGACACAACAGTTCAAAATCCGCCAGCGCAGCAAAATCGTGGCCGCCAAAACACAGGCGATTACTGTTGGAATCGGTACTGGCGCCTTGCGCTAAAATCACATCAAACAACTGCACGCGGTCATCAATAGCGCCACAACTACCAATTCGGATCAATTTCTTCACGCCAAAATGATTGACCAACTCATGGGCATAAATAGCACAACTGGGCATACCCATACCGGTACCCATGACCGATACCCGGTGCTTACCGTAATAACCGCTATAGCCGAACATATTGCGTACAGCGTTGACTTGCTGCGCTTGCTGTAAATACGTATCGGCAATAAATTTGGCGCGCAACGGATCACCGGGTAATAGACATATATCGGCAAAATCACCGGGCTTGGCATCGATATGTGGGGTACTCATTTATGCATCTCTCAATAGTTCAGCTAAGAACGATGTACCATAATCCATCGGCGATAAGCCTAAATAGTCGGCAATGGTTTGCCCTAAATCAGCAAAACTCTCGCGGCGCCCTAAGTTTGTTGCCGTGATACCCGGTCGATAGACTAATAATGGCACATATTCACGGGTATGGTCACTGCCTGGCCAGCTTGGATCGTTACCATGATCGGCCGTGAATATCAGTAAGTCGTCGCTCGTGGTAGCCTGCAACAAGGCTGGTATCAACGTATCGAAATGCTCTAAGGCGCACGCATAACCGGCAATATCGCGCCGGTGACCATACTCGCTGTCAAAATCAACCAAGTTGGTAAAGATAATCGAATGTGGTGGCGCCGTTTTCATGTGCTCGATGGTAAGTTCAGTCAACTGTGCAATACCACTACCCTTGATGGCTTTCGAAATACCAATATGCGCAAATATATCGGCTATCTTGCCAATACTAATGACCTGCCCACCGGCCTCGGTTAATTTTTGTAAGACAGTTGGTGAAGGTGGCGGTAAAGAATAATCACGGCGATTACTGGTTCGCTTAAAGTTGGACGCGTCAGTGCCGATGAACGGCCGGGCAATAACCCGACCGATATTATACGGCTCTAGCAGCACGCGAGTGATTTCACACAGCTGGTAAAGCCGTTCTAAACCAAAGCTTTGCTCGTGCGCCGCTATTTGCAGCACCGAATCTGATGAGGTGTAGATAATCGGCTTACCGGTTGCCATATGCTGCTCGCCTAAACGTTGCAGAATCTCGGTGCCCGAGGCGTGACAATTACCCAAGTAACCCGGTAATTCACCTGCAGCCACAATAGCCGCTAGCAAACTTTCTGGAAACGAATTGTGTGGTTGACGAAAATAGCCCCAATCAAATAACACCGGCACGCCGGTTAGCTCCCAATGCCCAGAGGGGGTGTCTTTGCCGCTCGACAGCTCTTGCGCCCAACCATAAGCAGCCTGCGGTTGCTGCGGAATAGCCGTTGCCAACTTGGGCCAAACGCCGGTGGCACCATAACTTGCTTGCGCTAGCCCCAATTGCAATAAATTCGGAATAGCGAGTGGCCCTGTTCGCCCTTGCTCAGCCTGGCCAGAAGCACAGGCAGCAGCGATATGGCCAAAGGTATCAGCACCCACATCGCCAAACGCCTCAGCATCGGCGGCAGCGCCAATACCGAAAGAATCTAACACCACAATAATGACCCGTGCCATAGCTATTACCTCATTCGCATCCGCTTACGCACCAGTTAATCAAGCGCAACCTGTTCATATATGACGGGGCGTTCAGCCGGTTTAGAATCGGCAATCACAAAGCCATCACGGACAGCCGCTGCGGCCTGTTGCCATTGCTCTTCGCTGCGGGCATAAATTAGTGCTAATGGCGTCTGTTTATCGACCGCGGCGCCACAACCCAGCACCTGATCCAAACCAACCCCATAATCTAGGCTATCAGCACTCGTGCGCCGACCGCCACCTAAGGCGACCACAACCAGCCCCAGTGCACGAGTATTGACGCTATGAATATAGCCACTATGTGGGGCCAGTACAGGACGTACAATAGGGGCTAAAGGCAGATGCTGCTGATAGGCAGTGAGAATGTCACTTGGGCCATCTAAGGCACGCACCATCGCGGCAAATTTTTCCGCCGCACGACCGCTATCGAGCGCTACTTCGGCCTGCTTGCGAGCACGAGCTACGTTAACAGCTAAACCACTGCGATAGAGCATTTCAGCGGCTAGGCTCAAAGTTACCTCACGTAACCGTGGCGCTTGCTGCTGACCAATTAAGAATCGTATCGCTTCGTGTACCTCAATAGAGTTACCCGCCGAATAGGCCAATACCTCGTTCATATCAGTCAGTAATGCTGAGGTTTTCAAACCTGCACCGTTGGCTACAGTAACCAAACTCTGCGCCAGTTGCAGCGCTTGTTGATGCTCAGTCATCATGGCGCCGTTGCCAGTTTTAACATCAAGCACGAGCGCATCCAAACCAGCGGCGAGCTTTTTCGAGAGTATTGAGGCAGTAATTAACGGAATCGATTCAACCGTTGCGGTAATGTCACGGGTGGCATAAAAACGCGAATCGGCAGGTGCGAGACGCCCAGTTTGACCGATAATCGCCACTCCTACTTGCTTCACCACGCGTTGAAACAACTCATTGGAGGGTTTGGCTTTATAGCCTGGAATCGCTTCAAACTTATCCAAGGTACCACCGGTGTGGCCCAAACCACGCCCTGAAATCATCGGTACATAACCACCACACGCCGCAACAATAGGGCCAAGCATCAGGCTAACCACATCGCCGACACCGCCGGTAGAATGTTTGTCCACCACCGGACCATCTAAATCAAGGCCACGCCAATCCATGACATCACCAGAGTCACGCATCTCCTGCGTCAAAGCTACGCGCTCATCGGCACTCATACCTTGAAAAAACACGGCCATGGCGAAAGCCGAAATCTGGCTCTCTGTTATACTATTGTCGGTAATGCCGGCGACAAAAAAGTCGATTTGCTGCTTGGTTAAACTGCGACCGTCACGCTTGGCACGAATAATCTCTTGCGGTAGAAACATTTAATATCCTTGTAGCGGGGCTTGCTGCTGCCCACTGAGTTCAGCGATCACTTGCTGTAATAAGCCGCTAGCACCAAAACGAAAATGCGCGGCGGTTACCCACGATGGCCCCATGATCTGTTCTGCGAGCTCAAGATAACGACTGGCATCGGCCACTGTACGCACTCCGCCAGCAGCTTTAAATCCAACTGCAGCACCGCTATCACGAATAACCTTTAACATCACTTCGGCGGCTTCTAGGGTGGCGTTGACTGGCACTTTACCGGTGGATGTTTTGATGAAGTCAGCCCCATGTTCGATGGCAATGGTACTAGCTTTGGCTATCAAATCAGTGCTTTGTAGTACCCCTGATTCAATAATCACTTTGAGCTTAATGTCTGGCCCACAGGCTTGTTTACAGTGTTGCACCAACATCGCCCCACAATGTTCATCGCCACGCTGTAAGGCCTGATACGGGAACACTACATCGACTTCATCAGCTCCCGCAGCCACTGCTCGGGTGGTCTCCGCCACGGCACGTTCGATATCGGTGCTACCGCTCGGAAAATTTGTCACGGTAGCAATTTTGACCCTGTTGAGCCCCAGCCGATCAAGTTCTAAGCGTGCCCACGTGATCCACTCGGGATAGACACAGAGCGCTGCTGGAGCGCCGAACGGCGTCAGTGCCTGCTGACACAGTTGACTGATAGTTTGCCGATCATCGCTGTTGTTGAGCGACGTAAGATCCGTGCAGGTCAGCGCTAACAATGCTGCATTCGTTACCATTGTTTACCCTTCTAGCTTAGCGCGCAGCGAACCACCCGGTTGAAAACTAAAGGCATCTGGGAGTAAATCTTGCACCTGCCAATGACGTTGCTCGGCATCACTGAACGATAACACCGGGGCATCCGCAGCAAAAAATTCAGCGATAACCTGCCGACAGGCGCCGCACGGCGCATAGGCTGGTTGACTGGGAGTGTAAATCACCACACCAGCAAACTGATCTGCACTGACGCCAGCGGCTATAGCAGCAAATATAGCGGTACGCTCAGCACAATTGGTCAAACCATAGGAGGCGTTTTCAACATTACAGCCGCTAAACTGGCGACCATCTTTTAATAACACCACAGCGCCAACTGGAAATTGACTATAGGGGGCGTAAGCGTGTTGACTCACCGCTTGTGCGGTGGATTTGAGTTGCGCCAAGCGCTCAGTAAGTTGTTCGTTGTTCATAGATTTCGATACGTTGTGT
>CAYXGO010000027.1:0-11883 GCA_964464575.1 uncultured Pseudomonas sp.
GGCGAGCACATTGCCTATTGGCAGCTCGATACCGAAGGCACCCCGGTATTTACCATGATCAATAATACCGACAGCTTATACCCAACCCTGAAGCAGTTCCCGTACCCGAAAGTAGGTGAAACCAATGCCGCACAACGTATTGGCGTGATTGCTGCCACGGGTGGCGACACCCAATGGATGGCCATGCCCGGTGACCCGCGTCAGCATTATTTAGTACGCATGCATTGGGCCGGTAATAGCGAGCAACTGTTGATTCAACAAATGCCACGCTCACAAGCCACTAACACGGTATTTATTGCCGATAGCCAGAGCGGTGAGGTGCGCGAATTGCTGCGCGAAACCACTGAAAGTTGGGCTGACTATGTCGACCACATTGAATTCGTCAACAACGGCGAAGCCTTTACCTGGTTGAGCGAGCGTTCAGGCTGGCGGCACCTGTACCGAGTGCAACGTGATAGCGGTCGTATCAGCGCCATCACCCGTGGCAACTGGGATGTGATTGAGGTACTACAAATCAATGAAGCCAGTGGCTGGGTGTATTTTATCGCCTCGCCAGAGAGCCCATTGGAGCGCTATTTATACCGCGCCAGTCTAGATGGCAGCGGCAAGCTAGAACGCTTAACACCGAACCAGCCAGGCAGCCACAGCTATCAATTATCCGCCAATGCCAACTACGCAGTGCATAGCGTCAGCAGCTTTGATCACGTGCCGGTCACCAGCATGATCAGTTTGCCTGACCACCAGCCGCTGCGGGTCATTGAGGCCAACAGCAAGGCACAACAAGCCTATGATAACTTAGCCAAGGCCTCGTTCGAGTTCTTCCAAGTGGAAGCGCAAGACGGCCTAGCTCTGGACGGCTTTTTAATGAAACCGGCCGACTTTGACCCGAGCAAAAAATACCCGATTGTGATGTTTGTTTACGGTGAGCCGTGGGGCCAAACTGTGGCCAACAGCTGGGGTGGCGAACGCTTTTTATTCCATACCTATTTGACCCAACAAGGCTATTTGGTGGCCTCGGTGGATAACCGTGGTACGCGTTCACCGCGTGGTTACGAATGGCGCCGCTCTATCTATCAACAGCTGGGTATTGTCACCGTGCGTGATCAGCACGATGCCCTGCAAGCCATGCTCAAACGCTGGGATTTCATTGATGCTGAGCGCGTCGGTATGTGGGGTCACAGCGGTGGTGGTACGCAAACCTTGAATGCGCTGTTCCGCTACCCTGAGGCGTTTCATGTGGGTATGGCGTTAGCGCCAGTGCCAGACTTAACGCTATACGACACTATCTATCAAGAGCGCTACTCCGGGCTATTACCAGAGAGTGCTGATTCGTACCGGGAAACCTCAGCCCTCACCCATGCGGCTAACTTGCAGGGCAAATTACTGTTGGTGCACGGCACCGGTGATGACAACGTGCACTTCCAAGGCTCTGAACGCTTGGCCAATGCACTGATTCTACATGGCAAACAGTTTGATTATTTTGCCTACCCGAACCGCACCCATGGTATTACCGAGGGCGCTGGCACCACCCAGCACCTACGCACCATGATGGCCGAGTTCTTGCAACGTAATCTGCCTGCCGGTGGCCGCTAACGCGGTCACTCGGTGGGTGCGTGGTAATCCAAATAGGCATCGTTCAGCACAGTCATGCCGTGCTGACGAAGCCATTGGTCACTGCGCTCATGGTCGGGTGCATAGCGTTTCACCCATTGCCAAAACCGCGCCGAATGATTGAATTCTTGCAGGTGACAGAGCTCGTGTAACACTACATCGGTGACCACCCACTCGGGCGCCAGCCACAGTTTCCAGCTAAACCGCAGTTCACCTTTGCGGGTGCAATGCCCCCACTTACTGCGAAAGCTGCCCACCGACCAGCTTTTCGGCTGTAAGGCATGATCGCTTGGCCAGCGGCTAAAAAAATTATCGAGCCACTGCTGAGCTTGCTGTTGATACCACTGTTGCACCAGTTGTGGGACTTTCTGCTCGGGATTACTCCGTGCACTTATACCCACCTGCAAACCATCATGCTCCCGGCTGACCTGATTGCGTGGCGCGGCGAAAACTTGTAGGGTCAGAGGCTGACCAAGCCAACGCAGGCGTTCACCACTGCACCATTGCCGCCGCGGTAACGCTTGTAAGAGCTGCTGTTGGCGCGCCACATGATCGCTAATCCAAGCTTGCTTGGCCTGCACAAAAGCGGCAATAGTGCGCTCCGGCATTCGCAGCGGCGCATGCACCAACACTTCACCGGCGCTAATTTTAATCGCCAAGGTGCGCCGTTTGCTGCGTTTAATGGTATAGCTCATGCATTGCACCCACTGTGGTTTTGCGTGATCATAACGCAGATTTGATTGCACGGCATCGCCTTCTATGCGGCGGCCCAACAGGAGTAGTAGCATGAGCAGTAACACTCGACATTTCGACTATTTAGCCATTGGCGCCGGTAGCGGCGGTATTGCCTCAGCCAATCGGGCTGCCCAGCGCGGAGCAACAGCCGCCGTGATTGAGGCGGGCGCAGTAGGTGGCACCTGCGTGAATGTAGGGTGTGTACCGAAAAAGGTGATGTGGTACGGCGCGCATATTGCCGAAGCATTGAAATACGGCCCAGCCTACGGCTTTGACATCAGCCAAAATGGTTTCGATTGGGCCACCCTAGTGCGCAATCGTGAAGCCTACATTGAACGTATTCATGGCGGTTATCAACGCGGCTTTGCCAACAATGGCGTCACCTACATTGAGGGCTTTGCCCGCTTTGTCGACGCCCGCACCGTCGAGGTCAATGGCGAGCGTATCAGTGCTGACCACATCACCATTGCCACTGGCGCCAAATCGCGCTGGCCCGAGCTGCCAGGGGCTGAATACGGTATCGACTCCGATGGCTTCTTTGCCCTCACTGAACAACCGCGCAAAGCTGCGGTGGTAGGCGCTGGGTATATTGCGGTAGAAATAGCCGGCGTGCTGCATGCGCTTGGCACCGACACCCATTTATTGGTGCGCGGTGACCGGCCGTTACGCGGTTTTGATGACGATATTACCGACATGTTGTTGCAACGCATGGAACACGACAAATTACCGCTGCACCGCCATTTTGTGCCAACCGCAGTCACCAAGCAGCCCAATGGCTTGTTAACCATAAGCGCCGCAGACGGCCAACAACTGACCGATATCGACTGTCTGATTTGGGCCATCGGCCGCGACCCCAACAGCGCTGAATTAAATCTTGTTGCAGCGGGCGTGGCGACCGATGACTACGGCCACATTGAGGTCGACGCGTGGCAACAAACCAACGTGCCGGGTATTTATGCAGTCGGCGATATCACTGGGGCGGCACAGCTAACCCCAGTGGCCATCAAAGCCGGACGGTTGCTAGCGGAACGACTCTTTAATCCCGCCATGGCCAACGCCAAAATGGATTTTAGTCAGATCCCGACCATCGTGTTTAGTCACCCACCCATTGCTACTATTGGCCTCACCGAAGCCGAAGCGCGAGAGCAGCATGGCGACGCCGTGCGGGTGTACAAATCGCAGTTTGCCGCCATGTACAATGCTATTACCCCACACCGTGCACTGACCACAGTCAAACTGGTGTGCTTGGGTAGTGATGAAAAAATTATTGGCTTACACGGCATTGGCGAGGGCATGGATGAAATCTTACAAGGCTTTGCGGTGGCTATTCGTATGGGTGCTAGCAAGGCCGACTTTGACGCTACCATAGCGCTACACCCCACCTCCGCCGAAGAATTTGTGACGCTACGATAAGGATATAAACGATGATTCTTGCGCTGCTCGGTGCCATTTTTATTGGCTTAAGCTTAGGCATATTTGGCTCTGGCGGGTCTATTTTAACCGTACCGGTGCTACTGTATTTGGCTGATATGCCGGCCAATACCGCCATTGCCTCGTCGCTGCTGATTGTCGCCTTTATCAGTTTATTTGGCAGTTGGCCGAGCGTGCGCAAGCGACTAGTGTCGTGGCCGCATGTGTGGCTGTTCGGTATTCCTGGCATGATTGGCGCCTATTTGGGTGCCTGGGCCGGTGGGCTGGTAGATAGCCGCATTCAGCTGGCGGTATTTGTGCTATTGATGGCAGTAGCAGCGGTGTTTATGTGGCGCGGACGCAGCGTGGATAAACCCGCACAGCAAATCAACATCGCCAAGGTCATCACCGATGGCCTGGTAGTGGGAGCTATTACCGGGTTTGTTGGTGTCGGCGGTGGCTTCTTGATCGTACCAGCGCTGGTATTGCTGGGTGGCGTGCCGATGGTGCGCGCTATCGGCACCAGTTTACTGATTATTGCCTTGAAATCATTTGTCGGCTTTGCCAAGTATTACAGCGTGCTCACCGAGCAAGGCTTACAGTTTGATTGGCCGGTGATTGCGATGGTCGCGGCAGCCGGTATTGTCGGCAGTTTCGCTGGTAATTTCATTGGTACACGACTACCGCGGCAAGCCCTGCAGAAAGGCTTCGCCTTGTTTTTAGGTGTTATGGCCATTATTGTATTAACCCAATCTGTGCTTTAGGAGAAACGCATGAAAACCGCGCAACAACTGGTCGCTGAGGCCAAAACTCGCATTACCGAAGTGACTGTGCAACAGCTGCAGCAAGCGCTCAACGATCACCATACGCTGCTGATCGATGTGCGTGAGCCGGAAGAGTTCAGCCAGGGTCATGTTGACCGCGCCGTGAATATGCCGCGTGGGGTGTTAGAAATGAAAATTCATCAGCATCCGTCGGTGGCGCATTTATGTGAGGGTGATCAAGCCCTGGCGCAGCTGATTGAACAGCCGGTTTACCTGATGTGCCGCTCGGGTGCCCGCTCAGCCCTAGCCGCTGACAGCCTGCGGCAGATGGGCTTCAAACAGCCTATTTCGGTAGCTGGTGGTTTCGTCGCTTGGCATGAGGCCGGCCTGCCGGTCGAGAAATAAACCCCTGCGCATGAAAAGGCCGAGCATTGCTCGGCCTTTTTGTCTTAATCGATCGCGCGCTTGTCCGGCGTCCCTCTGCCACGCTCGCGCACCGGTTGCTGTGGCCGCACCACCTGACGCGGCGGCTGCACCTGTTGCTGGCGTACCTGTGGTTGCTGCACTGGTGGCTGCACCTGTTGCTGACGCACTGGCTGGCGTACCTGCGGCTGTTGCACCGGTGCAGTATACTGCGGTGTGCGAACGGTACGTTCAATCGGCGTAGTGGTCATAGGTGGCTCACGATATTTCTGTGGCCGCTGCACAGGTGTTTCACGAACAGGTGTCTCACGAACCTCACCCACTGGCGTCTCGCGCACCGGACGTTGCCGCGGCTGGGTAATCGGACGTTGCTCACGTTGTTCACGCTGCTGCACCACCCGCTGGCGCGGTCTATCACGGTCACCATCGCTGATCTCACGCGCAATGGGTGTGGTCGTCATAGGTGGCTGTTTTACCTGTTGCGGTTGCTCAACCACAGGGCTTTGTCGTAACCGTGTAGCTAACGCCCGACGATCCAGCTCACGACGATCAATCGGCTGCTTGCGTTGGCGCTCGCCAACAGGTTGCTGCGGTCGCTGCCAATCGCGACTCACGCGCTTGTAGGTGGGTTGATCACGCTGCAAGTCCCGATGCTTGTACGCTACACCGCGACGATGCTCAGGGTTGTGCTGCCAGCGTTTACCCTGATCAATCACATGGTAACGATGTGGATGGCGGCGCTGTGGCTTGTGGTAATAATGATGATTGACCACAATATAACGCTGCGGCCATGCCATGTAGCTAAAATAGAATGCACTGGGCACATGGTAGCTAATACCCCAATAAATGCCGCTACCCCAACCACTACCAATGCTCACTGACAGCGCTGGTTGCGGCCAATAAATAGGTGGGTACTCATACCAGCGCCAGCTGCCGTACACCACTCGCGGGTCATAGTAAGGCACGTAGATATACTCGCGCTTAACGGTCTCAATAACGATAGTTTTGTTGGCTTGTTCACGCTCAATCACCACATGCTCGTTACTCGCTAATTGCCCTTCAGCATAGGCTTGCTCACGCAACACCTGAATGCTAGCCAGCACTTGTTGTTCGTCGGTCAGTACCGCTTCGCCGAGGTTTTGCGTCCAGGCAATGTCATCACTCATGCGTTTTAACACAGCGGGGGTGGCGGTCAGCGCAATGACGCTTGGATCCCACGGTTTATCTGCAGCGGCTTCAACGGCTGCAGTACCCGTCAAGGTTGGATTTTCACTTAACCAGCGCTCGGCCTGAATCACTTCGAGCGGATACGTAGCTGCGATCAGAATATGGCTTAATAAGCTATCGGGATACAGCGCAATAGGTGCCAGTAGCTGCGCAATCTCTGCTTCACTGTAGCTGTCTTGTGGCATCACCTGCTGATTCTGCAACGGGGTTTGCGTGACCGCTTGCTGCGCGGTTGTGGCACTAACACAGCCGCTCACTAACAGGCTAGATACCGCCAATAGTGATAACTTAGTGATCTGGGTGGTTTGCATAATACTGCCTCCTCACGGCGAATAGCTGCGGAGCTACTCCTCTACATATAGTCGTTGCTGGCGCCGATAAAGTTCGTTTGCACCCGGCAAAACATGTAAGAAAGTGTGAATTTGTTAGCTCAACAAGCCCAACTCAATGGCTTTCAACACCGCCCGGGTTCTATCATGTACGCCCAGTTTCGCTAATACCGTAGACACCTGATTCTTGATGGTGCCGGTTGATTTGAATAAGCTTGCGGCTATTTCATGATTACTCAGCCCTGCCGCCATCAACTGTAAAATAGCCAGCTCACGATCCGTGAGCGGTTCTAGCACCGGCTCGCTACTCGCTGCAGCGCTGGTTAACCCTTGCAAGCCCTCAACAATACGACTGGTGATCACCGGCTGTAACCAGCTACCACCACTGTGCAGAGCTTGGATGGCCTCTACTAGGGTATCCAGCGACACATCTTTGAGCAGATAGCCTTTAGCGCCGGCACGAAGTGCCTGCAAAATAGTTTCGTGGTCGTCAAAGGTGGTAAGTAACAATACCGGCGTTTGATTGCCCGCCTCGCGCAGGCGTTGCAAAGCGGTAATACCGTCGCAGCCCGGCATGCGAATATCCATCAGCACCACATCGGGCTGGAGCTGCTCAATGACCGCAATGCCAGTATCGCCATCGGCGGCTTGGCCCAATACCGTAATGTTATCAGCAAGCTGCAGCAGGCTAATCAGGCCCGCTCGCACCAAATGTTGGTCATCAATCACTACCACACCAATGGTCATGAGGGTACTCGCGGTAATCGTATGCTGAGTTGCCAACCATCATGACGATCAAGCTGCCAGTGGCCACCTAATTCGTTAACCCGCTCGCGCATACCTATTAAGCCATTACCGAGCTCACTATCGGTCACCGGCTGTTGGCTGGCACCACCATTATCAACGAGCGTCAGCAACCACTGCTGGGGCTGTAATTGCACGTTAATGCGCAACTGGGTACCGTGGCTATGGCGAACAAAATTGGTCACGCCCTCCTGCACCGCCCGCAACAACACTTCGGCAATGCCCCAATGCTGACACTGTAAATCGGGGGCAACCTCAAGCGCGATCCGCTTACCTGGCGCCTCCAGCAACGCGGTTGCTAATAAATCCGCCACATTGGTGGCTTCAGCGGCGCGCATGTCTGCCACGGCTTCGCGCACATCAGCTAACAACAACTGGGCAATGCTGCGACTTTGCGCAATTGCCTTATGCGCAGCGCTGTCGCCGGCACTTGTTTGGCGCTCAGCAACTTGTAATTGAATACTCAAAGCAGTGAGGTGATGACCGACTAAATCGTGAATATTACGCGCTATACGGGTGCGTTCAGCTTGCCGGGTCACTTCTTTCAGCAGTGCTTGCGTGGTGCGTAACTCTTGATTGGCTTGTTGTTCACGCTCGCGAGCCCGCTGTTCACGCAATTGTGCCGCCATCATCATGGCAGCAAATAAATTAAAGCCAACAAACAAAAATGCCGTCAGCCAAGCATAGTCATCGTGCCAGTAAAGCCCATAAATCAAGGCATGCGGAATGGCTAAAACAAAGGCCATTAAGGTAACCCAGTTCAAGGCCATAAAATACGGTAACTGGGAAACCCACATCACCGCCAAAATAGCGATAAAACTATAAGGTACCTGCCAATACAGCAGCACAATCACTAGTAGTTGCACGGCAATCAGCAGCAGTCGTGTGCCTGGTTCACGCCGATATGGGGCATCGCGGGTAGCCAGTACAAACAACACAATAAAGGCCACAAACAGTGCCAGTGCCCACCACCATGACAGACTGAAGTAGCTGCTGAGGCTGCGCTGGCCGAAAAAGTAAAGCCCCGACCCGCTTACTAGCGCCCAGGTAAAAAAGCCCGCCCAGCGCTCAACGCCGAGGTTCAACTGTGAAAACCAATGTGACCATGTCTGTTTCATGCTGTCAGTATGCCAGTATCTTGGCGCACGCCAATAGGCCAAAAGTCATTTTTTAAATCGTGACTGTCGGCACTGCAATGGCCGACGACGAGTAGCTAAGCTGTTTCACAGCATCATGCTGCAACCGCAACGGGGAGATTGATCATGTTACTAAGCTTACATAGCACCTTACTGTACACCCATATACTGCTTGGCGTTTTGGCCATGGGCCTATTTTGGGTGCCCATGCTGACCCGTAAAGGTGGTATCAATCATCGTCGTTTTGGTCGGGTGTATGTGTGGACCATGTATACCGTCGCTGGGTCTGGCTTACTGATGTCGATTATGGTGCTGATTGACCCGGGCTATTTTAAGGCCGGTGCCATAGCACGCAGCAGCGACCCGGCAGCAACCATTGCTGCGATCCGCTCAATGTGGACTTTGCTGCTATTGTTATCGATATTGACTATCACCGGCGTGGTCAACGGCACTATGGTGTTAAAGCACAAGCAACCACACGAATTGCGGCGCTTTAGCTATCTGCTATGGCCCGTTGCTTTATTTGCCGTATCCATTGCTACACTACTTTATGGTTTAAGTGGCATTCGCACCCCGATAGGCCCGAATTGGCTACACCTAATCTTCGCCACCTTGGGTCTCGTTAGTTCAGTACAGATGGTGCAGTATGTGTGGCAACGCCAACTCAATCATAAGCGTTGGTTAATTGAGCATTTGAGCGCCATGATGGGCACTGGTATTGCCGTATACACCGCCTTCTTTGCCTTCGGTGCTCGGCATATATTGGCTAACTTCGGTAACTGGCAACTGCTAGGCTGGATCTTACCCGGCGTGATTGGCACTATCGCTATCCATTACTGGACCCGCAAATACCAACCACGCCCGCAACTAAGCTAGTTATTAACCCGCGGGGCCGGCATTCGAGCCCCGCCTTGTAACAACGTTAACTGCGCTGGCACGTCACCCGCGGCATCGAACTCTAGGGTAATACCAAACTGGGTATTGTAGAGTTCGTTCGCTGACGCAGCGGTAAGCGCAAAGGCACCCTGCCCGGTGGCTTGTGCGGTTAACCCCGAAGCGGTCAAGCGCACCTGAATCACAAAGCCAGGTTGTAATTGGTAGTCACCGGTCAAGCGCAGGGCTTGCTGCTCAGTAAGATCTACCGAAGCACGAGTAACAACCTCATCACTGACTTTTTCAGCATAACCTGGAGTAACTGCGCCTGCTTGATAAAAGTCGACCCCTTGCACCGCACCATCGGCATCGCGCTTTACGCTGAAATAGGCCAAGGAATCCTGTAACGCAAAGGTATCGTTACCAACAAAGATGGCTTTACTCTCGCTGCCGCCTTGGCGTTGACTAAACAACTCGCCATCACGGTGAATCAAATAGCGTTGCGTGTCTGCATCAATTTGATAGCTGCCATGCAACTGCTGCAGCGCTTCGGCCGCTAGCGGTTGTGCTGGCCAGTCAATCGGTAACACCTGCCCCAAAGCAACAGCAGCCAAGCGCTTGGTGAGCATACTTGGTGACACCTGTGGCGTGTCACTATTAGCCAACACCACCACCGATAATTGGCTTTCCTCCAGCCAGATGCCGTCACTGACAAAACCATGAATACCGCCGCTATGTTCACGCAAGGTTTGCCCTAAAAAACTGCCTAAACCTAAGCCGTAGCCATAATTTGGCATCTGCTCAGAAGCGGTGACCATCTGCGTGTACCATTCTGCTGGCAGCACTTTGCCGCTATGCAGCGCATATTGCCAGCGGTCTACATCGAGCGCTGTGGCTGCCAGTGCGCCAGCCGCATGCGGCTGGGTAATGCTCATAGGGAGTGCTGGGGCGATAGCGTCACCACCGGTATACCCTTGAATAGGATATGGCTGACTGTTGGCATCGGTGTAATAGCCAGTGGCTTTCAGCGCTAACGGTTGCAGCAGCGCTTGGTCGATATAAGCATGCCACGGCATACCCGTGACCGCTTCAATCACCGCGCCAACCAGCACATAACCAGAATTGTTGTAGGCCCAACGCTCACCCGGGGCAAAATCACGCGGCAACTCGGCGAACACTTCAATCAGTTCTGCGGTGGTTAGGTCACGGGTGATGCGCTCATCCATCATATACCCGGGAATACTGGTATAGCTGGCGATGCCTGAGGTGTGATTGAGTAATTGGGCAACGGTGACATCATTAAAGCGCTCATCAGCGAGCAAGGTACCCACCGAATCGGATAATGCCAATTGCCCTTCAGCAGCTAATTTCAGCACCGCCGCCGCGGCATATTGCTTGGTAATCGAGCCGATCAGCAGTAGATCGTTGTCAGCAAGAGGTCGCTTCGCTTCGATATCAGCAACACCGCGGCTGGCCTGATAGATGACCTCACCATGACGAGAAATCACTACCGTTACCCCTGGTTTATCGGCGTTGATCGACTGTGACAACAGCGCATCAAAGGCGCTGGTGTGTTGAGAGGCTGAAGTCGGCAGCGGGGTGTCAGCAAACCAAGAGGTATTCGGTAATACCAATGCCAAGCCGATAGTCAGTGCCAGCGCAGAAATCATCAAGCGAACCATGTTTATCTCCTTATTACCGAAGGGTAACAACTCAGTGTAGTGCATAGACGAACAACCGTGCTGTTTTATTCCGTAAGACTATGTAAGCAAATATAGTTAGGACGAAGCGATAACATTTTGCACTAATCATTCAAAGCAAATTTGGGTATGATGAGGCTTGTCTTAAAGCCGTTCATGCAAGGAGTACATCATGGGATTACGTATTGGCGATATCGCCCCTGATTTTAGTATTGAAACCACTCAAGGGCCGATCAATTTTCATCAGTGGAGCGCTGGCTCATGGGTCTTCTTTTTCAGCCACCCTGCTGATTTCACGCCGGTGTGTACCACCGAGATGGGCCGTACCGCTCAATTAGCACCGGAATTTGCTAAGCGCAACGTTAAGCCGTTGGGGTTATCGACTGACAGTGTGGCCGAACACATGCGCTGGATCAACGATGTAAATTTGAGCCAAAACACCTCGCTGGAATTCCCCATTGTCGCCGACAAAGATAAGAAAATCGCCGAGTTGTACGACATGATTCACCCCGGCGAGAGTAGCACGGCGGCGGTGCGCTCGGTCTTCATTATCGATCCGAGTCATCGTATTCGTCTCACCATGACCTACCCGATGGTGGTTGGCCGTAACTTTGACGAAATTATTCGGGTGATTGATGCACTGCAAACCACTGATGCACAGGAAGTTGCCTGCCCAGCCGATTGGCGCCCAGGTCAGCCCGTGATTATTCGCCCCAGTGTCAGTGATGCCGATGCCAAAGAAAAATTTCCGCAAGGTTGGAAAGCTCTCACCGCCTACTTGCGTTTAACCAACCTGCAATAGGGCCGCAGCCATGAGCGTTCTGGTGAAATTAGCCTGGCTACTGGTCACTGTGGTGGTGACCGCTATGGT
>CAYXGO010000028.1:0-11874 GCA_964464575.1 uncultured Pseudomonas sp.
GGTGACAGGGTGCTCCACCTGAATACGGGTGTTCATTTCAATAAAGTAGAACTCACCGTTTTCATAGAGGAATTCAAAAGTACCGGCGCCCCGGTAGCCAATCTCAATACAGGCTTTCGAACAACGCTCACCAATAAACTTACGCATTTCAGCGGTGATACCCGGCGCTGGCGCTTCTTCCACCACTTTTTGGTGACGGCGCTGCATAGAACAGTCACGCTCACCTAAATACACCGCATTGCCTTGGCCATCGGCCAATACTTGAATTTCAATGTGGCGTGGGTTTTCTAAGAACTTTTCCATGTACACCATAGCGTTGCCAAAGGCAGCACCGGCTTCAGCCTTGGTGGTAGAAATGGCTTTGGCCAGTTCCTCTTCTTTACGTACCACGCGCATACCACGACCACCGCCGCCACCAGCGGCTTTAATGATCACCGGGTAGCCAATGCGTTTGGCTACTTTGCGGTTGGTTTCATCGTCTTCACCTAACGGGCCACCCGAGCCCGGCACACAAGGTACACCGGCCTTTTTCATCGCTTCAATGGCCGACACTTTGTCGCCCATTAAGCGGATCACGTCAGCGGTTGGGCCAACAAAGATAAAGCCTGAATTTTCAACTTGTTCGGCGAAATCGGCGTTTTCAGCTAAAAAGCCATAGCCTGGGTGAATAGCGCCGGCATCGGTGATTTCTGCGGCACTAATAATCCGTGGAATATTCAAATAGCTGTCGCTGGCTGCAGCACTACCGATACAGATAGACTCATCGGCCAACAACACGTGCTTGAGATTGCGGTCAACGGTGGAATGCACCGCGACCGTTTTGATACCGAGTTCTTTACAGGCGCGCAAAATACGCAGCGCAATTTCGCCTCGGTTTGCAATGACTACCTTATCTAACATGATAATGTCCTAGTCGGTTGACTTACTCGATGACGAAAAGTGGCTGGTCAAATTCAACCGGCTCGCCGTTCTCAACTAAAATTTGTTTCACCACACCGCCTTTATCGGCTTCTATTTGGTTCATCATTTTCATCGCTTCAACGATACACAGAGTATCGCCGGCTTTGACTTGTGCACCGACGCTGACGAAATCAGCTGAGCCCGGCGCTGGTGCGGCATAGAAAGTACCTACCATAGGTGAACGCACGATATGACCAGTAATAGCGGGTGCTTCAGCAGCAGCTGGGGCAGCGGCCGGCGCTGGGGCAGCTGCTGGAGCAGGTGCTGGCGCTTGCTGGTGATACATGGGCGCGCTTTGATAATGCACCGGAGCGCTGCTACCACGGTGGATACGTACTGATTCTTCACCTTCGGTGATTTCTAGTTCGGCGATGCCCGATTCTTCCACGAGTTCGATCAGTTTTTTAATTTTACGAATATCCATGATCAGTGAGGACCTTTGGTTAAAGTGATGAGGTTCGTGCGGTAACCAGGCGTTTGTGAGCAGCTTGCAGGGCAAATTCATAGCCCTGAGCACCACAACCGCAAATTACCGCCACGGCAATATCGGCTAAATAGGAATGCTGGCGAAACGGCTCGCGTGCATGAATGTTTGACAGATGTACTTCAATAAACGGAATCGCTACACCGGCCAGCGCATCACGTAACGCGATGCTGGTGTGGGTAAAAGCGCCCGGATTAATGATAATAAAGTCGGCGTTGTTGCGAGCCGCATGAACCCAATCAATCAACTCATGTTCGGCGTTAGATTGCCGACAATCGAGCTGATAACCGAGTTCGTGCGCCTGCTGTTGCAGCGTTGTGGTGATGTCAGTCAGGGTTTGATGACCATAAATATGCGGCTCCCGGCTACCTAATAAGTTTAGGTTGGGGCCGTTGAGAAGTAATATGTTGCCGTTAACTTGGCTATTAACTGCTTTATTTTCGGTCATTATGCTGCTATCTGCTGCGAAACTAGTTAGTGGTGTATTAGAGCCTGAAATTTGCCTCAGGTTCAACCGCAAGTCTTGCATTATAGATAAAAATTGCCGTAGCGCAGCAAAATACTGGTCTTATCACCGCAGTTCGCAGCAAATTGTTTGATTGTTGCTATTTTTGTTGTTGCGCGCGTTTAGCGCGAATAATCACTATCGGTACTAACAAGAGTGGCAGCAGCGCGATACTCCACCATGGCAGTGCCAACTCGCTGTTGGTCGGCTGCGCGCTCGACGGCTGCTGCATGATGACGGCACCGGTATCTTGCAGCGCCTGTAAGTACACGACTTTTTCGGTGGGTGGATAACATAAGCCGGCATCGGCACAGCCTTGATAGCTAATCACAAAGGGTTGATCGGCGCTCGCTGCGGCCAGTTCATAAGTAATACTGACCTGATCGCGGTAAATCACCACATCGCCGAAGAATTCATCATGATAATTCGTGCCTTCCGGTAGCGTCGGCTCACTCAGCAGAGCCACCGTTGGGTCGGCGACAAAACGATGTTGATACAGATAATAACCGTCAGCGATATCCCAGCTTAGGGTGAGCTGATTACCACGCTGTCGGAAATCGAATTGGTAGGCTTGATCCACTGGCAGGAATTGCGGCTGTAGCAGCGCATCGCCGCTGGGAAAGCTTTGTAAAGTCATTGAGTTACCTTGGTCAGCCAGCTTAGGTAGCTGTCACTGCCCTCGCTGATAGGAACGGCAATTATTTCCGGCACATCGTAAGGGTGCGCCTTTTGTATAGCCTCGAATAAGGCGGGTATCTGTGCCTCGGTAGTTTTCATAGTCAGTAGCACTTCTTCTTCGCTATGAATATGGTCTTCCCACCAGTACATCGAGGTTGATTGGCCACCAATATTGACGCAACCAACCAGTCGGGCGCGGAGTAGTTTATCCGCCAAAGCTTTGGCGGTGGCTTGACTGGGACAGCTACAAAGCACAATTCGAAACGATGTTGACATACTGTGACACTCGCAGTGAGCAAAAGCGTTGACACATCTTGCAACAGCCACAGTAAAAATTGAAATTTTTTTTCGGGCTGCCCCTTGAGTTCGTTAAATAGCCCCCCATTTACTGGGCAACATTCATTTAACTGCTGCTTGGGGCGTCCCAACGGCATTTATCAATCCACAACTTAGGCTTAGGAGTTAGCTAAGATGAAACTTCGTCCATTACATGATCGCGTGATCATCAAACGTCAAGAAGCTGAAAGCAAATCTGCTGGTGGCATCGTGCTGACTGGTTCAGCTGCTGAAAAGTCTACCCGTGGTGAAGTGATGGCGGTCGGCAACGGTCGTATCCTCGACAACGGTGACATCAAAGCACTGGACGTAAAAGTCGGTGACATCGTGTTGTTTAACGAAAGCTACGGCGTGAAAACTCAAAAGATCGACGGTGAAGAATACCTGATCATGAGTGAGTCAGACATTCTGGCCATCGTTACCGCTTAAGCGTTCAGCCATTCACGAATTCGAAGAGGAAGATAGATTATGTCAGCGAAAGAAGTCATTTTTGGTAATAGCGCTCGTCAACGCATGCTCAAAGGCGTGAACGTGTTGGCCGATGCGGTAAAAGTTACCTTGGGCCCAAAAGGCCGCAACGTGGTTTTAGATAAATCATTTGGCTCACCAGTGATCACCAAAGACGGTGTTTCTGTGGCAAAAGAGATCGAACTCGAAGACAAGTTCGAGAATATGGGCGCCCAGATGGTGAAAGAAGTTGCTTCTAAAGCTAACGACGAAGCCGGCGACGGTACCACCACCGCGACCGTGCTGGCTCAAGCCATCATCAGCGAAGGCTTAAAAGCCGTTGCTGCCGGCATGAACCCAATGGACCTGAAACGCGGTATCGACAAAGCAGTGATTGCTGCCGTTGCCGAATTGAAAGAATTGTCACGCCCATGTGACAACACCAAAGCGATTGCCCAAGTAGGTACGATTTCTGCCAACTCTGATACCACCATCGGCGAAATCATTGCCAGCGCTATGGAGCGTGTGGGTAAAGAAGGCGTGATCACCGTTGAAGAAGGCACAGGCCTGAACGACGAGTTAGAAGTGGTTGAAGGGATGCAGTTTGACCGTGGCTACTTGTCACCATACTTCATCACCAATCAAGAAAACGGCACCGTGGAACTAGACCACCCGTTCATCTTGTTGGTTGACAAGAAAATTGCCAACATCCGTGAATTACTGCCGGTGCTTGAAGGCGTTGCCAAATCAGGCAAGCCATTGTTATTGATTGCTGAAGATGTTGAAGGCGAAGCCTTGGCTACTTTAGTGGTTAACAACATGCGCGGTATCGTTAAAGCGGCTGCGGTGAAAGCACCTGGTTTCGGTGACCGTCGTAAAGCCATGTTACAAGACATCGCGGTATTGAGCGGTGCCACCGTGATTTCAGAAGAAATCGGTATGGAGCTGGACAAAGCAACGCTTGAGCATTTAGGTACCGCTAAGCGCGTGGTTATCAACAAAGACAACACCACGATTGTTGACGGCAACGGCGACGACGCAGCAATCAAAGGCCGCGTAGCGCAAATCCGTCAGCAAATTGAAGAAACCAGTTCAGACTACGACCGTGAGAAACTGCAAGAGCGCCTAGCTAAATTAGCTGGCGGTGTAGCGGTGATCAAAGTGGGCGCAGCCACTGAAGTGGAAATGAAAGAGAAGAAAATGCGCGTTGAAGATGCCCTGCACGCTACTCGTGCGGCGGTTGAAGAAGGCGTAGTTCCTGGCGGTGGCGTGGCGTTAGTGCGCGCAGCCAGCAAGTTGAGCGCTTTACGTGGCGACAACGAAGACCAGAACGTCGGTATCAAGTTAGCCTTGCGCGCTATGGAATCGCCATTGCGTCAAATCGCTAGCAACGCCGGTGCCGAAGGTTCAGTAGTGGCCAACAACGTCAAAAACGGCGAAGGCAACTACGGCTACAACGCCGGCAACGACACTTACGGCGACATGCTCGATATGGGTATCTTGGATCCAACCAAAGTCACCCGTTCAGCACTACAATTCGCGTCATCTGTGGCCGGTCTGATGATCACCACCGAAGCGATGGTTGCTGAGTTACCGAAGAAAGATGCCCCAGCGGCTCCAGACATGGGCGGCATGGGTGGCATGGGCGGCATGATGTAATTGCAGCCCAGCTAACTGAGCTAAACGCTTAGTGAGCACGAAAAGATGAGGCCATGTGGCCTCATCTTTTTTTTGTCTGTCACAAACTACATGTGCACTGCATCTGTAGTTATGACATACAGCAATTGCACACACTAAAGGAGGTGCCTCATGCGTGTAGTGAATCAATTATTGGCCAGCTTATTGTTGGTTGCGGCGTTGTTCGGCGCGGTATCGACAGCTCAAGCAGCGACTTTGGAAGTGACTTGGCAGGATGTTGACAATTATCGAGATATTCGCGCCACCAATGAGAACCAAGCGCGCTTTCAAGAAAAAGTGACTAGTGGCTTGGCCGAGCACCTGACCGAACTGGCGGCGCAGTTACCTACCGACCATGTGTTGCGTATCACTGTGACCGACTTAGACCTTGCCGGTCGGGTAGAGCCGATGTTCAGCGATACCTTCCAAACCGCGCGGGTACTGAATCGTATTGACTACCCGATGATTGAGTTCAGTTATGAGTATGTGGATGCGTCCGGCGCGGTGGTGAAATCAGGTGAGGAGCGCATTAAAGATATGGGGCAGTTAGAAAGTCGCCGCACTTTAATGGCCTCAGGTCGCGATCAACTGTTCAACGAGAAGCGCCTGCTTGATCAATGGTTTAAGGATACCTTTCCAAGTTAAAATTACAACGGTGTTTTACTGGCTTCCCCGGCAATTTCGCGCACTAGCTGGGGCACCAGAAAGCCCGGTAAGATTCCCCTGAGCGCATGCTCAATTTGGCGGGCCTGGTCATCACTCACAGCGAAATGGCTAGCGCCCGCAACTTTGTCCAACTGATGCAAATAGTAGGGCAATACCCCAGCAGTAAATAATTTCTCGCTTAACTGGGCGAGAATGTCCGGCTCATCATTGATACCTTTCAGCAATACACTTTGGTTAAGCAAGGTCACGCCATAATTACGCCATTGCTGCAATGCCGCAGTCAACATCGGGTCAATTTCGTTAGGGTGATTACTATGAATGACTAGTACCGCATTCAAGCGACTGGCCTGTAAGCGTTTGGCGAGGTCTTCTGTGAGCCGACTCGGCAACACCACCGGCAAGCGCGAATGAATGCGAACACGGGTGAGTTGCGGTAATGACTCGAGCTCGGTCAACAAGCGGTCGAGTTGTGGGTCGGTGGCCAACAGCGGGTCACCGCCACTTAAAATCACTTCATTAATAGCCGCATCGGCGCGAATTAACTCGAGCAGTTCGGCGCGTTGTTGTGGGCCAAAATGATGCTGGTCGTAGGGGAAATGACGGCGAAAACAATAGCGACAATTGATCGCACAGCCACCGCGCAGAATCACCAGCACGCGCGAGCGATATTTGTGCAGAACCCCAGGTTGGCTGTGGTGCTGCTCGGCTAACGGGTCGGTGACAAAGCCATCGGCGTGCAGGAACTCGTCGGCGTGGGGGAGTACCTGGCGCAGCAATGGATCATTGACATCGCCCGGAGTCATCAAGCTAATAAAGTGCTGGGTCACCCGTAATGGGAATAGTTTACTGGCGCCTAGGTGCTCAGTCATGAACTCAGCGGGCAGATTTAACTGCGCAGCAAGCTGCTTGGCGTCAGTACAAACTGCCGCAAGTTCGCGTTGCCAATTTGGCCGTAGAGTGATGGGAAGCGCATCGGTTGCCACAAAAAACCTTTATGAAAGCGTTATAACAGCCGTTATTTTACCTGAAAACTTTCTACGAATGGTTTATTATTGCGCGCGAAATCGCTAAATCTGTGAGCATACGAGGAAGCTATGGCGAACTACAGTACCAATGAATTCAAGGCCGGTTTAAAAATCATGCAAGATGGAGAGCCTTGCTCCATCATCGAAAACGAAATGGTCAAGCCGGGTAAAGGGCAAGCATTTAACCGTGTTCGTATCCGTAAGTTAATTAGCGGCAAAGTCGTTGAAAAAACTTTCAAATCGGGCGACACCGTTGAAGGTGCTGATGTTGTGGATGTGGAATTAGCCTTCTTATACAGCGATGGCGAATTCTGGCACTTCATGAACAATGAAACCTTCGAGCAGTTAGCTGCCGATGCCAAAGCTGTGGGCGATATGACTAAATGGCTGGTTGAGCAAAACGTGTGCGTACTGACCTTATGGAACGGTAGCCCGATTGCGGTCACGCCACCTAACTTCGTTGAGTTAGAAATTGTTGAGACCGACCCAGGTTTGAAAGGCGATACCGCCGGTACCGGTGGTAAACCAGCTACCTTGACTACGGGCGCGGTGGTGAAAGTACCACTATTCGTACAACGTGGTGAAGTGATCAAAGTTGACACCCGTTCAGGCGAATACGTGTCACGGGTACAAAAGTAATACGAGGTGTTGGGGTGTTGCAGGGACCAGACGTATGGCAGCCATCGGCTGATCGAGCAACACTCCAACAACGCGCTGCCATGCTGCGGCAGGTGCGCGATTTTTTTTATGCCCGCCAAGTCCTCGAAGTAGACACGCCATTACTGGCACGCTTTGGCGTGACTGATCCGCACTTAAGCAATCTAACCACGCACCTAAGCGGTAGTGACCATGCTTGGGCGCTGCAAACATCGCCGGAATATGCCATGAAACGCTTGCTGGCATCAGGTTCAGGTTGTATCTACCAACTCGGCAAAGCCTTTCGTGATGACGAGCAAAGTGCTCGGCATAATCCGGAATTCACCTTATTGGAGTGGTATCGGGTCGGCTTTACAGCGCCACAGTTGATGGCGGAATTAGGGCAATTGATTAGCCTGTTACTCGATGCTCCAGCGCCACAGTCGCTGACCTATCAGCAAGCATTTTTGCGTTATCTGCAGGTCGACCCATTAGCGCCAGACAGCCATCACGCTCTGCAACAGGCCCTCGCTAATTATCCAGAGTTTGCCGACTTAGCACAGCGTGAAACCGATGTGGATACGTTACAGCAGCTGGCCATGGCTTGTGTCATTGAGCCCGCGCTGGATGCCGGGGTACCGACCTTTATTACCCATTATCCGGCCAGTCAAGCGGCCTTAGCGCGGCTGTCAGCAACCGACCCCCGCGTGGCTGAGCGGTTTGAATTATTCTATCGCGGCTTGGAATTAGCCAACGGCTATCACGAATTAACCGATGCCGAGCAGCAGCAGCAGCGCTTTATCAGCGACCAGCAACAGCGTGAACAGTTAGGCCGCCCACCCATGCCTGCTGATGGGCGCTTGCTGGCAGCACTACAACACGGTCTGCCCGACTGTGCAGGCGTGGCGGTTGGTTTTGACCGCTTGGTGATGCTGCGTTGTAATCAATCACACATCAAACAGGTGTTGCCGTTCGCTATCGATCGGGCTTGAGCCGATAAAAGGATCTTGCGCGGGAAAACGTGATGTTATAATATAACAACCATTGCGTTTAAAAAGGCCGTCGCCATGTCAGCACCACAACCATCATTAGACAAAGCAGGGATCTGGGTAACCACCTTGTGTGCGTTGCACTGTTTGCTGTTGCCTGTGATTGTGCCGATGTTATCGGTGATTGGTCTTGGCTTTATTGGCGCCACTATTCTTGAGCGTACTATTTTAGGTGCCAGCTTATTAGTTGGCGCTATTGCATTGAGCCAAGGTGTACGTCGCCATCGCCAAATCTATCCGGTGGTGCTGTTGATTGCCGGTGGCACGCTGTATTGGTTCAAAGATTTGTTTGGCGCCAGTATGGAGCCGTGGATTATTCTGCTCGGCGCCAGTCTGATTGTTGCCGCCCACTGGATCAATCTACGTTTGTCAGCAACCAGCTGCCGGTTAGCGCCAGTATTGGTCGCCAAAGCCAATCAGGTTGCCGACCAAGCCAACGCCCATTCGGTTAATCGGGCCGCCTAACTAGTACCACACCTGCTTCCATATGGTGGGTGTACGGGAACTGATCAAATAACGCCGTTGCTACCACATCATGAGTCTGCTGCAGTTGCACTAAGTTCTCGACCAAGGTCAGTGGATTACACGAGATATAAATAATAGTCGGGTAACGCTGCACCAACGCCAAAGTATCCATATCAAGCCCAGCTCGTGGCGGGTCAACCAGCACGGTGCGACAAGCAAAGTCGGCAACGCCTGCTTCACGCGCTCGTACTGAATCTTTCTCACCGCTTAGCACGGCACTAAAATCTTCCGCCGACATGCGCACAACAGTGACGTTATCAATGTTATTCAATTCGCAGTTATAACGCGCTGACGCAACCGATGTCTTGCTGATTTCAGTGGCTAACACACGGCGGAAATTCTGCGCCAATGGCAAACTGAAATTACCGTTGCCGCAGTACAGCTCGAGTAAATCGTCGGTGCTTTTTTCGGTATGCTTCAGTGCCCACTCAATCATGTGCTTGTTCACCCCAGCATTGGGCTGGGTAAAGCTATTTTCGACTTGCTGAAAGTGATAATCACGGCCATTGATTGGCAGGGTTTCGATCACCCAGTCACGATCAACACACAGCTTTTGCTTTTTCGCACGGCCGATAATCTCAATCTGCCCTAAATCGCTCAGCTGCTGCCGCAACAGCTGTGCCTGTTGCAGCCAAGCGTCATCAAGTTGACGATGATAAATCAGCGAGATCAGCGCTTGATTGGTGGTCGTGGTTAAAAACTCAACTTGAAAGAGTTTCCAACGCAGACTTTTGTTACCACGCAAAGAATCGCGCAAACGCGGCATTAATTGATTGATCAGTACACTAGCCGGGTCAAACGTGGTCAGCGCGATACGCGCTTTGGTGTCGCTATCAAACATCACGTAATCAAGCTGATCACCATCATGCCAAATACGAAACTCTGCGCGCATGCGGTAATGCTGTGGCTGTGACGCAAAAACTTCGGGTGCTTGGGTGCTGTAGGGCTGAAGCAATTTCTGCAGCTGTTGAGCTTTGTCGTGCAATTGCTGCTGATAATGATGTGGATCGATAGTGTGCGCTGACATGTGAACTCGTGTACCTCAATAGAAGTGGGAATTGTAGTGCCTTGTGCGCGAATGTCCACTATTGCGGGTGTTACCTTTGTATACAGAGTAAATTTTTTGTGAAGGCTATATTGGGTGTTGCAGAATGCGATTACTTGTAACAATATGTTTCTGTTAGTGGGATTTTGTTGGTACTCACTGCATTCCAATAATAATAAACAACACAGGAAATCAACTATGTCCCTTCAGTCGTCAAAACGCGCCGTGTTAAGCATTGCCGCCGTCGCTCTTGCTGTATCTGCAGCCGTTCAAGCCGCTCCGGCTGACAAAGAACGGGTTATCGTTCAATTCAAGCCAGGTAGTAAAGCTCAGGTCGAGCAAGCGGTCGGTCGTATGGGTGGCGAAAAGCACCTTGATCTGCATAACGATAATGCCATGGCCGTGAGTATACCTAGCGCAGCCCTTAACGGTTTGCGTAATAACCCCAATGTCTTGTTGGTTGAAGAAGATGCCAAACGACAATTATTCAGCACGCAATATGAACCGGGTCTGCCGTACGGCATTGTTCAGGTTCAAGCGAACTTATTAAGTGACGCGGCAGCCACTACACGCAAAGTCTGTATCATCGACTCCGGCTATGACCTCGGTCACCCTGATCTGCAAAGTGCAGGTGTGAGCGGCCGTTTTAATAGTGGCACAGGTAATTGGTTCACCGACGAAAATGGTCACGGTACCCATGTGGCTGGAACTATTGCCGCGCTAGCCAATAATACCGGCGTAGTGGGTGTATTACCCAACAACAAGGTTGGCCTCCACATTGTGAAGGTATTTACCGCCAGCGGGTGGGGTTATTCATCATCCTTGATTGCCGCTGCGGATGAATGTGCTGCTGAAGGCGCACAAATTATCAATATGAGTTTAGGCGGTAGCCGTTCAGTACGTACTGAAGAGCAAGCCTTTGCCCGTTTAAATAGTGCTGGTGTGTTAAGTATCGCGGCTGCTGGTAACGATGGTAACACCCGTCATTCATATCCGGCCTCTTATCCAGCGGTTGTCTCAGTTGGTGCGGTCGATGAAAACGAAGTAATCGCTGCGTTCTCACAGCAAACATCACAAGTCGAATTATCGGGTCCTGGCGTTGCGGTGTTATCCAGCGTGCCACGTGGCACTGGTGAGCGAGTTGACTTAGCGGTTGCAGGTACCGTGTTTGATGCCAACGCTATGGACGGTTCGGCGAAAGGCTCGGCCAGTGGTGCCTTAGTCAACTGTGGTATTGGCAGTGCGCCATGTACCGGTGCCAGCAACAATGTTTGTTTGATTGAGCGTGGCACCATCTCGTTCACTGAAAAAGTCCAAGCCTGTGAAGCAGGCGGTGGTTCAGCTGCCATTGTCTATAACAATGAAGCTGGTCCGCTGTTAGGCACCTTAGGTACTTATGTATCTAGTATTCCAGCTATTGGTATCTCACAAGCAGATGGCCAAGCTTTGTTAGCGCAACTAGGTAGTTCAGCAACTGTCGGTGTGACCGCGAGTGATTGGGCATTCTTTGATGGTACCTCTATGGCCACCCCACACGTGGCTGGTGTGGCGGCATTGGTATGGAGTTATCACAGCAGCTGTAGTAATGATCAGATTCGTGCGGCGTTAAATGCGAGCGCGAAAGATCTCGGCGCCGCCGGTCGTGATACAGCCTATGGTTTTGGTCTGGTTCAAGCCAAAGCTGCGGTAGATTACTTAAATGCTAACGGTTGTAGCGGCGGTGGCACGGGTGGTGACACCGGTGGCGACACTGGCGGTGGTGGCCCAGGTGGTGGCAAAGGTGGTAAAAAATAACCACTTTTAAACAATTCACTCAAAAAGGCCTGCTTCGAGCAGGCCTT
>CAYXGO010000029.1:0-11868 GCA_964464575.1 uncultured Pseudomonas sp.
TCTATGGCCTACGACCTGCCTGCTGACACCTCACAACAGCAGCTCGAAGCATTAATTGATGAGCTCAATGTCGACCCGCAAGTTGACGGCATTTTAGTGCAACTACCGCTACCAGCCACACTCAACGCGCAAGCTATTTTAGAGCGTATTAACCCGTACAAAGATGTTGATGGTTTTCACCCATTCAATATGGGCCGGTTGGCACAGCGCAACCCAGCATTGCGACCTTGCACACCGCGCGGAGTAATGACTCTGTTCGAATCAATTGGGTTATCGTTATACGGTTTAAATGCCGTAGTGGTTGGTGCATCGAACATTGTTGGCCGCCCTATGGCACTCGAATTACTGCTTGGTGGCGCCACCACCACAGTTTGTCATCGTTTCACTCATGATTTGCAAGCTCATGTAGAGCGTGCGGATGTGGTGGTGGTGGCGGTTGGTAAACCCAACTTTATTCCTGGCGCTTGGATTAAGCCTGGCGCCACGGTCATCGATGTGGGAATCAATCGTTTGGCTAACGGCCGTCTGGTCGGCGATGTTGAATTTGCAGTGGCTGTTGAGCGTGCCGCATTTATCACCCCAGTTCCCGGTGGTGTAGGACCAATGACCGTGGCTACCTTGCTGCAAAATACCCTGCAGGCGTGCGATACCTGGCACGCCCCAGAAGCTTAATCAGCCCCGTCATAGCGACTTAAGAGCGGCCCTTTCAGGCGATACCGCAGGCCCCATAGCGGCGCTTTACTTAGGCTTTGACGCTGCTGACAGAAGCGCTGTACGGCATGACCCACTGGCGTTCGCAAGGCCGCTAAGGCATCCGCCGCCAGTGGCACATGCAACGGCATACACCACCAAATTTCTAGTTCCACGGTGCGAGCGGCAATATAGGCTTGTTGATCGTTACTGGTTTGATAGCGCAAGCCGTTATGATCGACCGCAATCACGCCATGATGGACTTGGAGCAGCTTCCGGCTCGGTTGTATCACTTCAACACGAGCCCCCCACTGCGACCATAATTGACTACTCAGTAGCGCGCTTAGTAGCCGCTGGTAATTACCCTCTTGCTGGTCGCCAGTCGTGCTGAGTTGCGGCTGTACTGCAGTCATGCCAGCGGCTAACGTGGTTCGCATCGCAGCGCTATGCAGCGAATTAATTGTACCTGTGCGCAGCGCATAATTACTGGCAAGTACCAAGTTATGTTGCCACCAAGCAATCCAAATCAGCTGAACCATGAGCAAACTGGCAAGCACAACGAGTGGCAATATAATGGTCGTTTCAATCACCGCTTGGCCATGCTGGCGCTTCACTGACAGCCGCCACCGGCACGACATTCTTGCCACAGCGCATCGAAGTCTTCAATGCGTTCCAGCAGAGTTTGTAAATCACCATAAGGAGTCTGCACCGCGGTAGCGGTTAACAGATCCGTCTGTAATTCGATGATGCGCGCGCTGTTAACTAGCACAGAATCACTACGCAACTGCTGAAATCCTGCTTTTGCCGCCGATAGCGTGCCGATACCGACTACGTTGTGGCCTTGCATGTGCAAATGTGTCTGCATGCTATTGAGCTCGGGTTGTTCGGGTCGCGCAACGCGATGCAGATACTGATCCTGTGGCGCACTCGATAACGGGCCCCACTGCTGAATCGACACCTGCTGGCCACTCTGTGTAGCCGCCTGAAACTGGCTGCTAAACCAACTGGCCTGCTGTTGACTGGGAGCCGTAATACGCCAATTTAAGACACTGTCAGCAGCAACTAATTGCCATGGTTGCTGCCATGGTAAGGCTAATTGATTAAGTTCCTGCGGCGCTAATAACTCATCGATAACGGTTGGTGGTCGCCCCTGTTGCAGCCAAAATTGTTCCGCCCGCTGCAATAGATACTCAGTGTGCTGCAGCCATTGCTGACGCTGTTCCAGTCGCTGTTGATGCTGCCACCACTGCCCCACCACTAACAGCAAACCAGCCACTAGGGTAATTGCTGCCATGAACTCCAGTAATAGAAAACCGCTGTACCTGCGCATGCCCTAACCTCCCTGTTGCTGCATCAACAACTGCCGTTGCTGCGCTTGCAAGCGCAACAACCGCAGTTTGGCCTGTTCGGTAGCGTTCAGTTGTAATGGCTGATCGAATCCAGTTGATGCAGAAAAACGTGGTAGTACTTGCCAGCCGGTGATGGTCAAGGTACCGGCCAAGGCAAGAACAATAAGGACCTCCAGTAACCCAAAACCAAGCTGAACGCGCATACGTTCAGCCTTGGAAACGCACAATTAAAGTGCCGTTACTGAAGGTTGTATCGACCGCATAGTCCTGAAAATCACGCGCTAACCGTGCACCTTCACCAGCTTGGTCAATGCCCGTTAGGGTCACCAGGTAACGTGTCGCATCAGCGCTATCCACAGCGACCGTAATATCGCCACCCCAAGGGTTGAGTTCAGCGCCAGCCCCCCAACTTTCTGGCACTGCCGCAATTCCAGACATCGACGCCATGCTAATACCGGTGAAATTGCCATTTTTTGGGCGCCATAATTGGGTACCCGATTGAATCGTTATTATTTGGCTTTTAGCTTCGCTAACCCGTGAATTGCCAACTGCCCAATCGCGCACCGCCAAGCTACCGATGGTAGCAATGGCAATAATGGATAACACGGTGAGTACTTCGATAAAGGTAAAACCTCGTTGCTTGCGCATAGGTAACGCTCCTTGTGAATGAATCCTGTAAATCATGCTAAGTTATGGTTACATCATGGTTTGCTGAGTCACCGCCATCAACATTGCTCCCATACCACCAAGAACTAACGCCAACAGCAGAAAAATCAGCACATAGCACACTACCTGTAAGCTCACTCGCAAACGCCTAAGTGCAGCAATTGCATCAGCGCCAGCGTAGCTCGCAACACGCAATAAAGTGCCATGTTCGGTTGCATTTCGACTGCCATTACTGAGTCGAAATAGCATTCGTGGTGATAGCAGAGCATTGCCAAATACTCGGCCAAGTTGTCTTTCTCCCTGCGCCAAGCGCCGACGCATCTGCTGACTGACGTAGCCCATACTGCTATCACCAAAGCGCTCAATCGCCTGCAGTGCCCGATCTAAATTTAAGCGCGCTTGTAATAAGACCGTAATGGTCTGCAGTAACATCACCGCATTAAAATAACGACGAATGGTGAAGGCACCGCGTGCAGCCAACCAACGACACCAACTCCAGCGCCAGTCAATCAGTGCTGATGGCCCCCAGCTGAGCAATACCAGCAGCGCTACCGACACCAATAACATCAGTAAACTGGGACCAGCACTGACCAGCAATAAACTTTCACTGAGGAGCGGCCACTGCTCAGGGTGCAAGCCTGTCGCCAACTTAGGCATCACTTGCCGGCCAATTAACAGACTTGCGCAGGCAGCGATAAACACCATAATCAAAGGATAGATGAGAGGCCGCCAGAACTGTTGCTGGGCCTGTTGCCGTTGTAGTTCAAACTGCCGATGCTGATGCAATAGTTGCTCCAGCACCCCGCTATGCTCACCAACACTGACCAGCATGCACAGATCGCGGTCGAACCATTGTGGCAGTACGCTGGCAAAACTATGCCCCTGATTCAGTGCCTGCAAAATTCCCTCACTGAGCGCTAACTCTTCACGCAAACCGTATTGTTGAGCATGCTGCGCTAATTCGATAGTGGCCTGCAGCGGGCTAAGACCATCATGCAAGGCGAGAGCGAAATCTTCTAACAAAGCCAGTTGTCGACTGCGCGCTAGTCGCATGATACGTGCTCCATCAATTGTGGCTCGAGCGCTTGCCAACCCTGCTCCAGCAGCTGCTGACGCAAGGCACTCAAGCTATCGGTCCGCAGCGCGTCAGCAACCGCACTGGTGGCTGGCAACACTTCCATCACTAACTGCCGGCCGCGCACACCACTGTGCTGGCACTTAACACATCCGCTAGCGCCACAGACTTGGCAGGGCAAGGCCACTAAGCGTTGGGCAATAATCGCCCGTAACACCCCAGGTTGCGCCAGTGCAGTAGCTGATACGCCAAGATCCATCAGTCGTTGCAGCACCCCAAAGCAATCATGAGCATGGATCGTAGCGGTCACTAAATGGCCGGTTAATGCCGCGGTATAGGCTGCCTTAGCAGTGCCCGCATCGCGGATCTCACTAATCGAAATAACATCCGGATCTTCACGTAATGCCACCTTCACCATATTGGCAAAATTCAACTCTGGATGATCCGCGATAACCGGTTTTTGCTCGATGTGCGGTTGAATAATTTCGATCGGGTCTTCCAGGCTAATAACCTTATGGGTGCTTGGTAATTCTCGATTCATCGCCGCCAAGGTGGTAGTTTTACCTTGCCCGGTGGGTCCCGCCACAATAATTAAGCCAGCTGACTGACAGAGCAACTGTTGTAACTCTTGAACCAACTCTGGTGCTAGGCCCAAGTCAGTCAAATTAGGGATTTGTGCCTGCTCACATTGAATACGCATGGTCACTGCAAAGCCATTACGAGTTGGCGACTTCTGCACCCGCAGGCGAATTCGTTGTGGCTTTCCGTCAACCAACACACTGAGATTGATACTGGCACTCGACAAACGCTGCTCATCAAACAACTCATGAAAATCATCCGAACGAGTATTCAATGCAGCCGCTATTGCCGCTGCGAGGGTTTCACGGCTCCGCGCTACGCGCCCAACCATCCGACCATGTACCCGAAACGCCAAACTGGCATGTTCATGATCAAATAACAAATGGATATCCGAGGCGTCACGCTGCAACGCTTGTTGCACTAAATCTTCCAGCGCTTGCTGCGCACGGGTGTGATCAAGATTAAGCGGGTTATGCTGCTGCCGCTGGCGCAGTGCATCGGCATCATGTAAACGACTGCGAATATCGCTCGCATCAGCCAATAGATAGCCCCGTACTGGCAACTGACGTAGCTGCTGTAATTGCTGCAAATTGACAAGACTTATGGAGTTACTCTGCCAGGCTGCCGTTGAACATATCAACAGACCGTCTTGGCTTATTAAGGCGGCGCTGTCATTGTCCATGCCATTATCGGTGTACTGCAAACAACTCTCCAACAACGGCTCAGCAATGACTAAATCACTTAACTCATGGGGGCTGATGATGTGCATGTCACCAGCCTCTTGGTAATTCAATGAAGTGCTGCTCTTGTCCACGGCTCAAGCGCACATGCGCGCGATCAATCGTTGCGGTCAAGCCACTGGCATCGGCTTCGCCAGGCACTAAACGAAGTAACTGCTGTTGATGGCGCAGTACCACCAGTTGCTGCGCGCCCTGCACCACACCGAGAAGTTCATAATCCTGTAATGCCGGTCCGGTTTGGGCGACACTTACCGGCCCGCGTCCGAGTTGTTGAATTTGCTGTTGCGCCTCGGCCACGGTTAATTCGTGCTGCATTTGTCGGGCTCGTGATGCGGCTTGCAACTCTTGCAATTCTTGCGCCCTTAGGGCTTTGATACGCTCGTAAGCGGGGTTGTTCGGCTGTGCTGTTATCGCGTTATTACTAAATGCCAGCGCTAACATCCATAGTTGAATCATCGTCATCTCCTTGACTAAGTGGCTGATAAATTCGTAGCTGCAAAGCTATGCTCTGCTGCGGTTGTCGACGCAACTGCAGTTGCAGAACGCGCACATCAAAACCTTGCAGCAACTGCTGTAGCTCGGTTAGTTCAAGCCAATACCAACTGCTAAAATTGACACTGACATCTTGCCATTGATAGTGCGAATTGTGCCCAGCGCTGCCGAGCTGCCAGTGCACTTCTGGCAATAATTGCTGCACCTGTTGTTGTAGCTGTTGCTCGGCATCATTGAGGTTTTGAGCAAACTGCAGGTCGCCATTGAGTAGCATAAAACTGCGGGTCAATTGCACCTGTTGCCCAGCTTGGGCGAGCTGCCAATGCGGCTGTAATTGCTGTTGCAGTTCACCAAATCGGCCATAATCTTGGCTCAGCTCAACCTGCATTTGCGCCCCACTTAAACTGAGTTGCTGTAAGTGCCATCCAGCTAGTAGCTCCAACTGCTGCAATTGTTCACGCACCAGCAGCAATACATCAACCCCAGCACCAACTAATTGTGGGGCCACCACAGTGCTATCCAACATGGTTTGAGGTGGCCGCTGTGGCGGCCAAAAGTGCCAGCTGAGCGCCGCAATCAAACTGATAACGCTGACGCTGGCGAGTAGCAACTGGCGGCGCCGACGCCAGCTCGGGGGCTGATTCAAACTCAGTAGCAACGAACTTTTGCTAGGCTTGAGCTGAGCCAGATTTAGCTGCTGCTCGGTGCTACCGAACTGCTGCTGACAGTGCAACAAACAGTCAGGTAAATCAGCACTGGTGAGTAACAGCGGTTGAAACCGTGAGCGCAGTTGCAATCCTCTCAGCACTAACAGTAATTGTTGCTGCCCGCTGACATCGTTATTCACCGCAATTGCGCATAGCAATTGCTGCTGGTCCCAACTGACACAGAGAAGTTGCTGTTGATATGGCAGCAGCGCTAATAATTGGTTGTGCATCTGAAATTGCTGACGCAGCGCTGCTACTAGGTCGTGCTGTTGTTGCTGCCGAGCTCCCAGCGGAGCGCAGCACAACCACCAGTGTTGGCCGATGCGCTGCATACAATAGCTATCAAAGCCAAGCGTCTTAGCCTGTTGTAGCTGCAGCAACACCTGCTTTCGGCTGCCACACTGCTGGCGCCAACCATTGATCAACCAAAGCCCGGTCATGATGGTTTAACTCGGGCCATGATACGTGGCGTCAACAACACCAAGGTCTCGCTGCGACGCTGCTGATTATCGTCATTGCCACCAAGCGCTAAGCTCCACCAACTTTGTTGCTGATTGCGCTGCTCACGTTGATTACGCAAGCCCGATAACAGCAGCGTTTCACCATCGGCAATCAAGGCCTTCATAAAGAATTTTTTGCGCGTGGTGTGCGGAGTCTGGATCAGTTGGTCACCCGAACGTACTTCGTCAATGCGTTGTAAATCTGATAACTCTGTAGACAGCTGCAATATCACTTCGCCAGCGCGAATACTCGGCAACACATAGAGCTCAAAACCAGTAGTGACCACGCCAGGTTGGAGCATCTCGGAGGTGCCCACATTAGCGGTTGAGGTACTACCGGCAGCGGCTAAATAGGTTGCGTTATCTTCGAGAACAATTTTGGCAATTTGGTTATTGAGGCTAAGTAAGCGCGGCTGATTGTTAGTTTGTACCAAACCTTGCTCGGCTAAAGCCTGCAAAAATAGTTCTGAGCCCTGAGCTTTTCCGCTTAATTGTTGCCAGCTGAGTTGCCCAGCGACCGCACCAGCGGTCGTTAAATAGTTAGACGAGAGACCCAACACCCCTTCAGCACCTGCGGTTCGCATCAACGCTTGCCAATCAACGGCAAATTGCTGGGTATCGTTAAAGGTCACTTCAATAATTTGTACGTCAATGGCAACCTGACGTGTTAAGCGCTCGTTCTGTTGCTGTAGGTAGTGTTCCACCGCGGCAACTTGCTCGGGTAAATCTCGCACCAACACCGAACTCGAACTCTGATTGATACTCATGCTGCCATGCTCCGACAACAGTAGACCCAGGGCACGCTCCAGGTCGTCCCATACCGACAGCTCTTTGCTGGAGAAATTCAAATACTGCTCGCTGCGCATATCACTGAGTTGGTTACTAGTTTGCCCTGACTGATTGCCTGTCATACCCTGCTGGGTATCGCTATTGCCCATAAAGAAGTTGGTATTACCGGCAATAAATGCGACATCAAATTCAGCCGTGCGGAACTGACTCCAACTCACTTGCTGCTCATCAATCGTGACATGCCAACCATACAAGGCTTGAATGTGCTGCAGCAGACCGCCGAGATCGCCTTGATAGGCTAATTGAATCGGCTGTTGTGCTAACTGTGGGTCGAGATAACGCACTCGCACCTGATGCGCAGCCAGGGTTTGTTGCATCACCGCCGCTAAGGATAACTGTTCCAGCGCCACCTCAACCGGGCGACTATACCAACTGGGTTGTTGCTGATAACTGGGATCGATAGCCGGCACGTACAGCTCATCACTATAGGCCACCCGCTCCGGGGCATTTGCCGTGGTAGCTAACAGCCAATGCTGTTGCAGCTTTTGAAAGGCTTCATCGCTGTCCTGCTGGAGTGACTCGGACGAGCTGCTGCAAGCGCTGATGACCAACAGGCTTACGCCAGTGATACTGAACTGCATGAGGTGTCTCATAGCGCAGCTCCAGCAGCACTTTGATAGCGCACCGCAGCAGATTTATTGGGGTACAGGGTAATGGCGAGTTGATACGGCTTGAGCAGGCGCTCTAACAGCTCATTCCAGCTCGGCGCATGCATACGGTAATCGGCTGGCCAGCGAAAATGCGGTGACACCTGCCAATCCACCACCTCAATATCAAACTGCTGCTGCAGGAGCTGCTCCAGTTGTGGCTGTAGCAAGCCCGCCTGCAGGGCAAAACTGACCTGTTGCAGTGCCGAACCGGCGTGAGTTTGGCCGAGATTATCCTGCAACGCGGCGAAAGCAAAGGTGGGACACCCGCTGCTGCCAGCCCAGGCGGCACTGCTGGTGGTAAACGACAGGCTACACCAGGCCAAGCCAAGCACTGTCAAATGATGGTTGCGAGCAGAACAGTTGAATAATCGAAGCGGCGGCATGATGACCTCCTTGTCGCTGTTGCATCACTCTCCATAGTGATGTGTTTTGACTCTAGTCCAAGCCCTTGGCCAGCACAAGTCAACAGCAGCGCCTTTCGCTGTGCGAGGCAGCGCACAGCGAAAGGTTAATACCTTATTGCTTGGCTTTTTTAGCGCTTTCTACCTGCCATTTACCCTTTTTATAGAGCGCAACCCAACCACTCGGTTTGCCATTTTCTTCGCTCATCACATACTGCTCTTTTTGTTTGCGACTAAAGCGCACAATGGTTTCACGCCCCTCATCATCCTGACTTGGCGCCTCCGTCAAATAGTGGAACTTGGCGGGGATGCGATCTTTAAAGCGTTGTAGTTCGGCCACTTTAACCGCACGGGTTTCACGTGAGCGCGGAAAGGTGTGGGCCGACATAAATATCCCCGAAGCACCATCACGCAAGACAAAGTGTGCGTCGGATTGCTCACACTTGAGCTCAGGAAAGGCTACCGGGTCTTCTTTCGGCGGCGCTGGCAGCCCGCTTTTCAGTAACTTACGAGTGTTTTTACAGTCGCTATTGGTACAGTCAAAATACTTACCAAAACGCCCTGTTTTTAACTGCATATCGCTACCACAACGGTCGCACTCAAGGGTCGGGCCATCATAACCTTTAATGCGGAACTGCCCTTGTTCTACCACAAAGCCCGAGCAGGCGGGGTTGTTTCCACACACATGCAATTTGCGCTGTTGGTCGAGTAAATAGCTGTCCATGGCGGTGGCGCACAATGGGCAACGCTTCTTCGCCCGCAACACCTCGGTCTCTAGTTCCTCATCATCGACAACTTTGAGGGCCTCTTCGCCAGGTAATAAATTCAAGGTTTGAGTGCAGCGCTCTTTGGGCGGCAATTCGTAGCCTGAGCAACCCAAAAACACCCCGGTAGAGGCGGTTCGAATTCCCATCGGGCGGTCGCAGCTAGGGCATTTAATATCAGTGAGTACCATTTGATTACTGCGCATTCCACCCTGCTCTGGTGGCATTTCAGCTTGCGCTAATTTGGCACTGAACTCTTGATAGAACAGGTCGAGGGTGTCTTTCCAATTACGTTTACCCTCGGCGATGTCGTCAAGCGCTTGTTCCATCTCCGCAGTGAAGTTGTAGTTCAGTAACCGAGAGAAGTTTTCTACCAACCGATCGTTGACAATTTCGCCCATTTTTTCGGCGTAGAAGCGGCGGTTATCGACACGCACGTAACCACGCTCTTGGATCGTAGAAATAATTGCCGCATAGGTTGAAGGCCGGCCAATACCGCGTTTTTCTAACTCTTTCACTAACGACGCTTCACTGAAACGCGCTGGTGGCTTGGTGAAATGTTGCTGCGGATCCAATGCGCTGAGTTGCAGTGCAGCCCCTACTTTGACATCCGGCAAGCTGGTATCGTCGTCTTTTTTGTTATTGATTTGTGGCTGCACTAAGGTCCAACCGGCAAAACGTAACACCCGACCGCGCGCTTTCAATTCATAGTCACCGGCAGTGACCGTGATGGTGGTCGAATCATACTGCGCGGGTGTCATCTGACAGGCCACAAATTGCCGCCAAATCAGCTCGTAGAGACGTTGCGCGTCACGTTCCATATCCTTCAGCTGCTCAGCTTTAATAACCACGTCAGAGGGCCGAATAGCCTCGTGCGCTTCTTGCGCATTTTGCTTCGAGCCATACACATTCGGTTTGCTCGGCAAGTAATCACTGCCAAACTTCTTCTCAATATAGCTGCGGCAACTCATCACCGCCTCGGCACTGAGGTTGGTGGAGTCGGTACGCATGTAGGTGATGTGACCCGCTTCATACAAGCGCTGTGCCATCATCATGGTCTTTTTCACGCCGAAACCCAGCCGAGTACTAGCCGCCTGCTGTAAGGTCGAGGTAATAAACGGTGCCGATGGCCGACTTGAGGTTGGTTTATCCTCCCGCTCACTGACTTTGTAGGCTGCTGTTTCTAGCGCTTTAACCGCGGCATCGGCAGCGGCTTTATCGGTGGCTTTAAAGGTGGCGCCACGATATTTCGCTACTTGTAAGCGCAACGCTTGCTCAGTGGCACTATTCACATCAGCGTAGATATCCCAAAACTCTTCTGGAATAAACGCTTTGATCTCGCGTTCGCGCTCCACCACCAAGCGCACAGCAACCGATTGCACGCGCCCAGCCGATAAACCACGAGCGATTTTTTTCCACAGTAGCGGCGACACCATAAAGCCCACTACACGGTCCAAAAAGCGCCGGGTTTGTTGCGCATTAACGCGATCTAAATTTAATGCCGATGGCCGTGAAAAGGCGTCTTGGATGGCTTTTTTAGTGATTTCGTTGAACACCACCCGTTGAAAACGTTGGTCATCGCCGCCAATCAATTCGCGCAAATGCCAAGCGATGGCCTCGCCTTCGCGGTCTAAGTCCGTTGCCAGATAAATGGCATCAGCTTTGCTGGCAAGCTTCTTTAATTCAGCGACCACCTTCTCTTTACCGGGCAAGACTTCATAGTGAGCGGCCCAACCGTGCACAGGGTCAACCCCCATGCGCGCTACTAATTTGGCAAAATCGCGCTGTTGCTGATATTTCTCTTTCGCCGCCGGAGACATTTTGCGTACTTCCGCCGCAGTTTTGCCTTTCACTGACTCAACGGTACGGGTAGGTAAGTCACGCACGTGACCAATACTCGATTTGACGATGAAATCGCTACCTAAATATTTATTAATCGTCTTAGCTTTTGCGGGCGATTCAACAATTACCAGCGACTTTGCCATGTGTCTCTCTATCGTTTGGTTAAGAACAGCGATGATCAGCGTTCGAAGTGGGATTGCTTTTTTAGATATATCTGTTCTGTAGCGACTTCACAACCACTGGGATCAAAAAACATAAAAATTCGTGTGCTGACCATATCCATGCAATTTTTCTCATCTATGCTCGCCAGCCCTTATTGATAAGGCCTTTGCCGCTTTACCCTAGGGTCGATTTTGTGCGTATAATAGACATCAAAATACCCTAATCAGCTAGGAGAGCAGTGTGAGCACCCATCATTACGAAGCAAATTTCGATGGCCTCGTTGGCCCAACCCACAATTATGCCGGGTTATCCTTTGGTAATGTGGCCTCGTTGAGTAATGCCAAAGCCTCTTCCAGTCCGCGCTCAGCGGCCAAGCAAGGTTTAGCCAAAATGAAGGCGCTA
>CAYXGO010000030.1:0-11867 GCA_964464575.1 uncultured Pseudomonas sp.
CTACATGACCTTGGTTTGGTGCAAGGCGTATTTGCTCCACACGAACGTCCCGATATTGCCACCCTTCGCCGCTTGGGTTTTAGCGGCAGTGATAGCCGTGTACTGGAACAAGCGGCGCAGCAAGCACCCGCTATTTTTCAAGCGGTGTGCTCCGCGTCGAGCATGTGGACCGCCAATGCCGCCACGGTGTCGCCGGGAGCCGACAGCGCCGATGGCAAAGTACATTTTACCCCAGCCAATTTAACCAACAAGTTCCATCGGTCACTTGAAGCCGAAACCAGCGGCCGCATTTTGCAGGCGATGTTCGATAACAGCAAGTACTTTGCGCATCATAGCCATTTACCCGACAACGAACATTTTGGTGATGAAGGAGCTGCCAACCATACCCGCCTCTGCACTAATTACGGCCACGCTGGGGTTGAGATCTTTACCTTTGGTCGCTACGCCTTTGATAGCAGTAAGCCGGCGCCGCAGAAATATCCAGCGCGACAAACCTTTGAAGCCTCACAAGCAATTGCGCGTTTACATGGTTTAAATGACGACAATACCGTCTACATTCAGCAGAACCCTGAGGTGATTGACCAAGGTGTGTTCCATAATGATGTGATTGCGGTAGGTAACCAGAACGTGTTGTTCTACCACCAACAAGCATTTTTAGATACCGAGGCCAAACTGGCCGAAATTCAGCGCAAATTTGGTGCTGAGCCAGTGTATTTTATTGCCGTGAAAAATCACGAAGTCAGTGTCGCCGATGCGGTACAAACCTATTTATTCAACACCCAGCTGGTCACTCTTCCAAACGGCAATATGGCCATTATTGCGCCCACTGAGTGCCAGGATAACCCGCGCGTTGCCGCTTACTTAGCTGATTTAGTGACCCGCGATACACCGATTCGTCAGGTCCACTACTTTGATGTCAAACAAAGTATGCGTAACGGCGGTGGCCCAGCCTGTTTGCGTCTACGCGTGGCGCTCAATGAAGCTGAATTAGCAGCGGTGAACCCTAATGTATTGATGAGTGACAGCTTGTTCGAGCGCCTCAATCAATGGGTCGACAAGCATTATCGCGATGAATTACATGTGGATGAACTGCGTGACCCGAGCTTACTGACTGAATCACGCAGTGCTTTAGATGAATTAACGCAAATCTTAAAGCTGGGTTCGGTGTATCCGTTCCAGCGTTAACATCAACGATTAGTCTTCGTCGCTTTCGTTGTGCAGCTCGAGATTGGCATCCTCGCTGCTGCTTTGTTGATGCTTGGCGTGATCATTACGCGAGGCATCTAAGGCATCGAGATAACCTTGGTTAATATCACCGGTAATGTATTCACCGTTGAATACCGAGGTTTCAAAGCGCTGAATATGCGGGTTTTCTTGGCGAACGGCGGCAATCAAATCGTCCAAGTCTTGATAAATCAGCCCATCAGCTTTGATCAGCGCACAAATTTCGTCGACTTCACGACCATGCGCAATGAGTTCGTTGGCACTCGGCATATCAATACCGTACACGTTGGGGAAGCGAATCTCTGGGGCCGCAGACGCAAAATAAACTTTTTTGGCGCCGGCATCGCGGGCCATTTCGATGATTTGCTCAGAGGTGGTACCGCGGACAATAGAATCGTCCACTAACAATACATTCTTACCTTTAAATTCTGAACTGATAGCGTTCAATTTACGCCGTACCGCTTTGCGCCGCAAAGTTTGCCCTGGCATGATAAAGGTACGCCCGATATAGCGATTTTTAACAAAGCCTTGGCGATACGGAATACCCAACACATTGGCCATTTCTAAGGCGATATCGCAGCTGGTTTCAGGAATAGGAATAATCACATCGATATCCAAATCAGGATGATCGCGCTTCACTTTTTCACCAAGCTTGCGGCCCATATTAACCCGCGAGGCATACACTGAAATTTTGTCAATAAATGAATCAGGGCGAGCAAAATAGACATACTCAAAAATACACGGCACATGCTGCGGACTATCAGCACACTGCCGCGAAAACAGCTCGCCAGCATCGGTGATATACACCGCTTCGCCGGGTTCAATATCCCGCACATAAGTAAAGCCGGCGCCATCAATGGCGACGCTCTCAGACGCCACGATATATTCCATGCCGGTTGGCGTTTCACGCTGCCCAAGTGCTAAAGGGCGAATACCCCACGGGTCACGAAAAGCCAACATGCCGTGGCCAATGATCATGGCGACTACCGCGTAAGCACCACGAATTTGTCGATGCAAACGGCTCACGGTGGCAAACATATCGTCGGCCGTAGGCGTCAAGCTTTGCTGTTGATAGAGCTCGTGAGCAAAAATATTCAGCAACACTTCTGAGTCTGAGGTGGTGTTGATATGCCGCAAGGCTTTTTGGAACAACTGCTGCTGTAACTCGTGTGCATTGGTGAGGTTACCGTTATGCGCCATAGCTATACCAAACGGCGAGTTGACATAGAACGGTTGTGCTTCGGCTGAGCTCGAACTACCAGCGGTCGGGTAACGCACATGGCCAATACCAATGCGACCGGCTAAACGCATCATGTGACGGGTATGAAACACGTCGCGTACTAAGCCATTTGCCTTACGCAAGCGCAGGTTGTTGTTTTGCACCGTCATGATCCCGGCGGCATCCTGACCGCGATGCTGAAGCATCGTGAGACTATCGTAAAGCGCCTGATTAACTGGGTCTTTACCTACAATTCCGACGAGTCCACACATGCAATTACAACCTCATGATTACGCTTGTTGGGGGAGAAAGCTTGAGCTGCTCTCCAGATATTCAAAAAACCACTGCACAAATACGCCAAAATGCGGGATCAACACCGATTGCTGCCACCAATCACTGGTTGATAAGGTGGTGAAAGAGTCCATCATGAACAGCACTAAGGTAACAATCAGCACACCACGAATGGCACCAAATACCAGCCCAAGCACCCGATCGGTGCCGGTTAAACCGGTCCCTTCTACTAACTTGCCAAGTAGGAAGTTAACCAATGAGCCAACTATCAGCGTGACCACAAATAGGCACACCGCGGCGATGCCATTACGCACCATGGCATCTTCAAAACCAGTGAAATAAACGGCTAAATCTTGATAGAACCAGCTGGCAACAAAAAAGGCAGCGATCCAGATCGCTAACGAGAAGGCTTCGCGCACAAAACCGCGGGTCAGACTGATCAGCGTAGACAGCGCGATGACGATGATAATGGCATAATCAATCCACACCATGAGCAGTTCCTTGGCTTGATTTAAAACGCGCGCAGTGTAGCAGAAAAACAGCTATTTTGGCTACGACTATTGCACGCTTTGGTTAGGGTTCAAAGCGCACCACAGTACCCTGTAGTTGGGTGGCTTTATTTAACGCTGGGAGTAATTTTTGCGCTTCTTCTTGGCTCAACAACGGCCCCACCAGCAGCTTGTGAACCGTTTGCCCATTCACTACCACGGCTTCACGATAAGCACTGTAACCAGCTTGCTGTAACGTAGTAACTAAGTTGTCGACACTGGCTTGATTGCGAAAAGCTCCCAGTTGCACCGACCAACCAGGCTGACTTAAATCAGTTTGCTGGGGCGCCGATGGCTGTTGCTTAACCACCGGTTGCTGCGGTTGCTCAGCCTGCTCTCGGGTGAGTTCAATGGTTTCCGGTAACTGCGGCACGCCGACAAAGGCATCATCGTCCATTTCACTCACTGCAAGTTCCACCACGTCAACGTCGGGCTGCAACGGAATGGTTTCAAACTGCTGTTGCTCCTGCACCGGCTTACCATCGAGTAACTCCGGTAGAATGATCACCGCCAGTGCTATCAAAATAACACTACCAACGATGCGATTTTGCACTTGTGACGACATAAACAGGCTACCTTAGAGTGCTAAAGGAATTTGTCCAACAGTGTAGAACGAGCCGCACACCAATACCAGCGGCTGCTGGTTTGATTGTTGTAAAGCATCACTGCAGGCAGCGACATGCGCTGCTTTGACTGATGCAAAACAATGCATCGCTTGCTGCTGGCGGTCATGGCTAGGCAGTGCCGATACCAGCTGCTCGGCGGTAGCCCCGCGAGGACCGCTTAAATCAGCAAAGTACCAACGTGATACGACTCTAGCCAGCGCGCCTAGAGTGCCAGCGATATCTTTATCATGCAGCATACCAATCACCGCATACACCGGCCGCTGCGGATAATGGCGCTGAATATGATCGGCTAAAAAATTCGCGGCGTGGGGGTTGTGGGCGACATCTAACAACTGTTGCGGTGGTCCAGCCAACAATTGCAGCCGACCAGCTTCGCGCGCCTGCAGCAAGCCATCGCGCACAGCCTGCTGCGGTACCGCCAGTGCCAGGGCTTGCAAGGCAGCAATAGCCGTAGCAGCATTGGGTAGCGGTAACTGCGGTAACGGCAACCGTAACAATTGCTCGGTCTCGCTCCACCACCGCCACTCGCTTAGCTGCTGACTGTAATGGAATTGCTCGCCAACCTGCAACAAGCGAACACCGCGTTGGCGTACTTCAGCCACCACCTCGGCTGGCATATCTGGCTCACCACAAATAGCCGGGCGATGGGGCCGGAAAATGCCGACTTTCTCGCGCGCTATTGAGGTGCGGTCAGGCCCTAAAAAGCCGACATGGTCAATACCCACGCTCGTTAACACCGACACATCTGCATCGATGATATTGACTGCATCTAAGCGACCGCCCAGACCAACCTCTAACACCAACACGTCGAGCGGCTGGCGCTGAAATAACCACAGTGCCGCGAGGGTACCGAACTCAAAGTAACTCAGCGAAATATCACCGCGGGCTTGCTCCACCGCACTAAACGCAGCAACATGCTCAGCGTCACCCAGTAACTGACGATTGATACGTACACGTTCATTGTAATGCTGCAAATGCGGTGAGATATAGGCACCGGTTTGATAGCCAGCTGCGGCTAAAATAGTCTCAAGATAGCGCACTGTAGAGCCTTTGCCATTGGTGCCAGCCACACTGATCACCTGTGCCTGTGGCTGCAACAGCTGCATCCGTTCGGCGACCGCGCGAACGCGCTCAAGACCCATGTCGATGGCTAATGGATGCAATTGTTCAAGATAACTCAGCCAGGCATCAAGCCCAGCTGTCGCATCAGGAGGCGTTATCGGGGTCAGCATTAATATTCGTCAGCAAGTGCCGAATGGTGTTGAAACTTAGCGAGCACAGCAGCCAAGCGATTACGCATTTGACGGCGGTCAATAATCATATCAACGGCACCATGATCGAGCAGAAACTCGGCGCGTTGGAAGCCTTCTGGTAGGGTTTCGCGAACCGTTTGTTCAATCACTCGCGGCCCAGCGAAGCCAATCAATGCCTTCGGCTCAGCCACATTAATATCACCCAACATCGCTAATGATGCTGATACGCCGCCCATGGTCGGATCGGTCAATACCGAAATATACGGAATGCCTTCTTCACTCAAGCGCGCCAATGCCGCCGAGGTTTTCGCCATTTGCATCAATGACATCAAAGCTTCCTGCATACGCGCACCGCCGGATGCCGAAAAACAAATCAACGGTATTCTCTCTTTCAAGCATAGCTCGGCGGCTTTGACGAAACGCGCACCGACGACGGAGGCCATGGAGCCACCCATAAATTCAAATTCGAACGCCGCCACAACCACTGGCATACCCTTTAGGGTGCCCTTTTCGACCACGAGTGCATCTTTTTCGCCGGTTGCCTTTTGTGCCGCCAACAGGCGGTCTTTGTATTTCTTTGAGTCTTTAAACTTTAAAACATCTTTTGGCTCAAGTTCAGCGCCAATTTCGACGCCACTGCCCGTATCGAGGAAACTCTCTAGCCGCCGCCGCGCCGACAACCGCATATGATGGTCGCATTTGGGGCACACACCGAGTGAACGCTCTAAATCAGCATTGTAGAGGATGGCATCGCAAGCGCTACACTTGGCCCATACCCCTTCAGGAATATTCCGACGTTTGTTACCAGTCGGTTTTGATAGAATACGCTCAATCCAGCTCATAGTTTATACATCACTCTCCTGACAACTCAGGCCGATATTAAAGCACAAATTGCGCTTACTGCGCAGTAAAAACTGGTCTTAACAGCCAAGCCAAAGTGGCCCTAATGAGGTTTTCGGTAAGCCCCACTGCGGCGGATAATCGACCTCGACTAAATATAACCCATGCGGCTTTGCTGTGGCCGCTGCTAATGTCCGATCTCGGCTTGCTAACAGCTCAGCCAGCCATGATTGCCGCTGCAGGCCTTTTCCGACCTCGAGCAAACTACCAACAATGTTGCGCACCATGTGGTGTAAGAAAGCATTAGCAGCCACCTCAATGACAATGAAATCACCATGGCGAAGTACCGAGATTTCAGTCAAACAACGATTGGGTGAGTGCGATTGACATTGCGCGGCACGAAAGGCACTAAAATCGTGCTCGCCCAACAATGCTTGCGCTGCCTGATGCATCGCCGCGGTATCCAATGGCTGATGATAATGACTCACACCGAGGCCTAAAATAGCTGGACGCATAGCACTATTGGCAATGATATACCGGTAGCGGCGCCCTACTGCACTGAAGCGGGCATTAAAGTCAGCGCCCACATAGTGAGCCCAGCGTACTGCCACACTATGCGGCAGATTACTATTGACACCCATGGTCCAAGCGGCAAGATTGCGTGGTTGCTCGCTATCAAAATGCACCACCTGACCGGTAGCATGCACACCTGCATCAGTGCGACCAGCACAGGTCAGTTGCACCGGATGTGCGGCTATTTTGCTAAGTGCCTGCTCCAGCACTTGCTGAACGGTGGTGACTTCGCGTTGCCGTTGCCAACCATAAAAGGCGCTGCCATCGTATTCAATGCCCAGCGCAATTCGTGTCAGACTCATCGACCGCTCTGGCTATCCAATTGCTGCAATAATAATGCGGCTTCGCGATCAGCATCGGCGTCATCACAGCCAATAATACGTTTCAACAAAGCTCGGGCATCGTCTAATTCGCCCATGTCGATGTAGGCTTGCGCTAAATCGAGCATCGCCGCCGGGGTTTTACTTTCATCGTAACTGCTGCTATCAAAGTCAGGTTGCTCATCAATATCATTGGTTTGCTCGGCACTATCGGCCTCGTTCAATAGACTATCAATAGACACATAACCGTCAGCCTGTTCGGCGTTTTCATCGGCCAGCGACCAGCTGCTCAAGCTATCATCGGCTAGCTTCGGTTCACGTTTGGCGACCGGTGGCTGGCGCTCGTCATCAATCCCGCTATCGTTATCGGCCGGCGCTTCTAAACTGGCTAACAGGCGTGCAAAGTCATCCTCATCATCGAGCCCAGTGATCGGCTCAGCGGTGCTTTCTTCATCGGATTCATTGCTGGTAAGTTCATCATCACCGAGGTAAAACGCGTCATCTGCCGCCAATAACGGATCATCACTGGAAACTTCAAACGCACTGAGATCAAATTCTTGCTCAGCGGCGGTGCTCGTGTCGGAGCTGTCGTCAGTGCTCTCTTCGGTTGCCGCTTCTACGTGCTGGTTTGCTTGACTGCTTTGTTCGAGCTCACCGAACATCGCTGCAAGTTCGTCGTCACTGTAATCCGCGCTGATATCTAGCTCATTGGCGTCAGCATTATCTGTGGCTCTGGTTTCATCCGCGGCGCTATCAACCTGATGGTCTTGCTCGCTGGTCATGGTGTCTACCACCACCGCAGCACCAGTGACCGCGGCTAAACCTGTGACCACGGCATTTGCATCGATGGTATCTGCATCGTGAGCAGTACCAGTTAATGGCAACGGCTGGTCGCTGTGGTCATCGGTTTTTAACGGGTCATTCACAGCATCAGCGGTGCTAGCATCAACGCCGTCATCTGCGGCGCTCTCAGTGTCACCCTCTGGGGCGTCAGCGTGCTGTTCAAATTCACGTTTGATACGACGAACATAGGCCATATACATCAGAATCAATAACAACAACAGCGGAACCGCTATCACCACGTACAGTTGCGGTGGCTGCAACACCCAATCGAGAAAATTGGGCGTGCTGCGCTGGGCACTGGTCGCTTTACCTTTTTGCGATGGTGCTTGGGCTACTTGCTCAGCGGGTTGCTCGACCACTGGTTGCTCAATGACTGGTTGCTCAACCACCGGCTGCTCGACTTGCTCAGTCTGTGGTTGTTCTGGTTGTTCTGCTTGTTGCGGTTGCTCAGTTTGCGGCTGCTGTGGTTGTAATGCCCCGGCTTGCTCAATGGCATCTTGGCTACCCTCAACACCTGGCACTTGGGTGGCTAACTCACCGGCAATGGCATCAATTTCTTGATCGATAGCGCGATCTTCTGCCAGTTGCAGTTTGAGTGCTTCTAACTCGGCGGTGACATCATTCAAACGCGATTGCAAGGCAGCGTTTTCACTCTGTAACGCTTCAATCATGCCAATAGAACCGGCGAGTCGATCGCGTAAGTCACGGAGTTCTTCGGCTTTGAATTGCACTGTATCGGTACTTTCGACCTGCTCAACCTGTTGCTCACGCTGCTGTGGTTGTTCGGTTGGCGTGGTCGCTAATTTGCCAACCGCAGGAATCACCAAGTAGTAGCCATCCATCATGCGATCAGGGCGATTATCAATAAACACGCGCGGGTTGGCGGCGACAATTGCATCCATCATATCGTACACGCTAACGCCAGCCTGACGTCCATAGTAGCTGGCAATAGTCCACATGGTGTCAGAGGCAACAATTGGGCCGAAACGGTCTGCCTGCCAGCGTGAAACCTGTTGCGCCTGCCAGGCCAGTGCTTGCCATACGACTGTATGCGCTCCCGCAGGCGCGACCTTGGTGTGCGCAGGCACAGCGAAAGCGCTGGCCAAGCCAACCAGAAGTGCTACTGCACTGATGGAGAGTTTCCGTGTCATTGGTAGTATCCTGTTGTTATCGTTCTGTCGACAAGCCTATACGAAAATCAATCACTTAAATATAGTCGCGAATTAAATGTTCAGCAATCTGAATACTATTGGTCGCCGCACCCTTGCGGACGTTATCGGCAACCACCCACAAATTTAAACCGTGTGGGTGCGAGATATCATTACGAACGCGCCCAACAAACACTTCATCACGACCCGCAGCATTGCCAACTTGGGTCGGAAAATCAGCATTACTATCAAGCAACACCACGCCCGCAGCATTACGCAGTAATTCCTTGGCTTGTGCCGCATCAAGTGGCTGCTGGGTTTCGATATGCACCGCTTCAGCATGACCAAAAAATACCGGTACGCGAACCGCAGTGGCATTCACCCGAATGCTGCTGTCACCCATGATTTTTTGGGTTTCCCACACCATTTTCATTTCTTCTTTGGTGTAGTCGTTATCCATAAATACATCAATTTGCGGAATGCAGTTAAAGGCGATTTGCCGACTAAAGGTTTCCACTTCAACGCTACGACCGTTTAACAGCGCCGCGGTTTGCTGAGCTAACTCTTCAATCGCTTCTTTACCAGCACCCGATACCGACTGATAGGTGGCCACGTTGATCCGCTCAATGCCAACCGCATCATGAATAGGCTTCAATGCCACCAACATTTGAATGGTTGAACAATTCGGGTTGGCAATGATATTACGATTGCGGAAATCAGCAATCGCATGAGCATTCACTTCGGGCACCACCAACGGAATATCATCTTGGTAGCGAAATTCTGAGGTGTTGTCTATGACGATACAGCCTGCATCGGCAGCGCGCGGGGCATAAATGCGTGAAATCGCACCACCCGCGGAGAAAAAGGCAATTTCCACCTGACTCCAGTCGAATGTATCGGCATCTAATACGGTTAACTCACTGTCAGCAAAGCTCACCGTGGACCCAGCCGAACGGCTACTAGCCAGCGGATATAACGTCCCAACCGGGAAGTTACGCTGTTCTAACAGTTCAATCATGTGCTGACCAACCAAGCCGGTGGCACCCAAAACCGCTACATTATAAAGCCGAGACATGTTGCTTCCCATTCGCTAAAAGTGGTAAACCGGCGCTGATCAATTCAACGCGCGGGTGATAATTTTTTCGTAACGCATCAAAACCCGCAGGCGTCAGCCCGTGCTGACGTAACTGCCGATCGTCGAGTCGTATATCATAAAGCGCCAGCACCGCAGATGCCAGTGTTCGCCAATGCTTCAGCTCCGTGCTGTTGTAGTGTTGCGGTAATCGCCAGCGTGCCAACAACGTGGTTAACGCTGGCAGTTGTACGTCACTACCCAAACGCTGACGCAATTGCTCCGCCAACTGCCAACTAGCTCCTACTTTGCCGGCTAGGCTATGACCGGCAATATGTGCCGTTGCCAGGGCAATATGAGGTAGCAAATCAGCAGGTACTTGTGGCTCAAATTCCCACACGTCAAACACCCATTGCAGTCGTTGCCCTCTGACAATAGCTTGGCGCACCGCCGCTTCGCTCACGACTGCACCACGACTAGCATTGATAAACCAGCAATCGGGGCGCAATTGTGCTAGCTGTTGCTGATCAAACAGATGATAGGTGGCATACGGGCCGTCATGGGTTAATGGCACATGACAACTAATCACCGCTGAGTTAAGCACGCGCTGCCAATCGGCGTGAGGTGCTAGGTCGCTGTTGGCTGAAGGCTGTGCGGCTAACAGTGGATCATAATAGTGCACGGTTAAGCCTAATGCTGCGAGGCGGGCTCCAGCGGCGCGACCGGTGTGCCCTGCCCCAACAATAGCCACTTCACCCTGTGGTAAACCACCGTGAGCGAGGCTCAGTGCCGCAACCGCACTGAGCACATAATCGCCCACCGCTTGCGCATTCACCCCCGGCGTATGCGAAAATGCAACCCCTGCGGCCGCCACTGCCGCCCGATCAATATGTTCAGTACCGATAGTGCCAGTGGCAACCCATTGCAATTGTGGCGCTTGCTGCAATAACGCCGCATCAATGCGGGTCACTGAACGCACCCACAACACCTCAGCAGTGGCTAGCTGCGCAGCACTAGGCTGGCGCTCACTAAAACGACTGATAGTCACCGGCCGGTCGGCACAGACCAACTGACAAAGTTCTTCAGCCAGCGGTAAATTCGCATCAACCAATATCTGCATAACGATAGGGGTATCTCAAAGTTGTCTAATTATTGATGCCTTGAGCATACAAAAAGGTGCGCCGAAGCGCACCCTTTTTATGGCATTTCTATGACAGCTTAACGCTTTCTTAACTGGTGTACTTACGCATCACCAAGGTCGCGTTGGTGCCGCCAAAACCGAAACTGTTGGACATCACTGTGGTTAAGTCAGCAGGCGTCATTGTGGTGATCACGTTCATACCCACCGCAGCGTCGTCGAGGGTTTCAACGTTAATCGATGGCGCCACAAAGCCATGCTGCAGCATCAGCAAACTGAAAATAGCTTCATGCACACCCGCAGCCCCAAGGGCATGACCAGTCATGGCCTTGGTGGCACTAATCATCGGTGGCTTGTCACCAAATACGGCACGGACTGCTTCGAGTTCTTTGACATCACCCACCGGCGTACTAGTACCGTGGGTATTCAAATAATCAATCGGGGTATCGACGGTTGATAACGCCATTTGCATACAACGCATCGCACCTTCACCTGATGGCGCGACCATGTCATAACCATCTGAGGTAGCACCATAACCAACGATTTCAGCGTAGATATGCGCACCGCGCGCCAGCGCAGTCTCAAGCTCTTCAATCACTAAAATACCGCCACCACCGGCCGGCACAAAGCCGTCGCGGTTGGCGTCATAGGTGCGTGAGGCTTTGCTCGGAGTATCGTTATATTTGGTGCTCAGTGCGCCCATGGCATCGAATTCCATGCCTAAGGTCCAATGCAGCTCTTCACCACCACCGGCAAATACTCGGTCTTGCTT